>NZ_JBWKMB010000022.1:0-66828 GCF_056431025.1 Nitratireductor lacus
CTTCATTTTCGCCTGGTCGCTTTGGCGACGACGGCATCAAGCCCAGGCCATGATCGCTCACTACAAGAAAAGAGGCCATCTGCAACTGTAGTACTAGACTGCTGTGCGTCTTTTCGGTCCGATACGCAAAATGCAAAAAGGGCTGGCCGGGAGCAGAGCTTGAACCGGCCAACCCGGGATGAGGTTACTCGGCTTCGTCGGCTGAACCGGCGTTGAGCTGGCCGTATTTTTCCAGGCCGATATTCTCAAGCAGTTCGAGCTGCGTTTCGAGATAGTCGATGTGGCCTTCCTCGTCTGCAAGAAGCTCTTCGAACAGCTTCATGGAGACGTAATCGCCTGCGGCGTGGCAGTCGTCGCGCGACTCCTTGTAGAGTTTGCGGGCGTCATGCTCGCCGGCGAGGTCGGCCTCAAGAACTTCCTTGATGTTCTGGCCAATGCGAAGCGGTCCGACGACCTGAAGGTTGGGGTGGCCTTCGAGGAAGATGATGCGCTCGACCAGCTTGTCGGCGTGGTGCATCTCCTCGATGGATTCCTCGCGTTCCTTCTTGGCAAGCTTGGTGTAGCCCCAATCCTCAAGAAGGCGATAGTGCAGCCAGTACTGGTTGACCGCACCGAGTTCGTGGGTGAGCGCTTCGTTAAGCCGCTCGATAACCTTTTTGTCGCCTTTCATTGAACCTGCTCCCGTAGCGTTCGCGCAGGGCGCGAACCTGGTCTAGATATGTCACGACTTCAGCTCCCTCGCTTTGATCGTGACGCTGGTGGTACTCTTCCGTAACTCGGATGATCGTTTCCACCACATTTGGGAAGCAGCCGCAACACCGTCCGCGCTTTGACATCGTGTGATAGACCTTGGCCGGCACGATGAGCTGCCACCGATCTTCGTCCAGCATGGAGATGATCGTATCCTCGACCTCTTTCTGGGTGATCATGTTACACTGACAGACGAGCATGGCGACGTCGGAAACTCCGTGGCTTTGCAAGGTCGGGCCCAGGTGCAGAGCCAGAACCCTCGAGGCGGGAGTTTGTCGGAGGAAGAACCCGGACCATCTCCATGTGTGCCGGCAGGTTCGACGGCATACAGGTTGGCGGGCGACGACAGACGTCCTGCGATCGAAAGGGTTAAAGGCCCAGACATCATGGACGCATCGCGCGGATGCGGGATTATAGAAACCGCACGGCTGCGGTTCTGTCAATAAAAACCTGACAACTATATTCAGGGAAAGCTGCGACGCGATGGCGCGGGTCCTATCCTCCGTGCTTTTCCAGGAATTCCTCTGCGTTCAGCGAGCGGAAATCGTTCAGTGCGGTGCGCAGCCTGTCATGGTTCCAGTCCCACCACGCAAGTGCCTGATAGCGCTCGCCGGTTTTGCGGTCGAAACGCTCGCGGATCGGGCGGGCGGGAACGCCGCCCACAATCGTGTAGGGCGCGACATCCTTCGACACGACCGCGCCTGCGCCGATCACCGCGCCATCGCCGATTGTGACGCCGGGCAGGATGGTGCAGCCATGGCCAAGCCATGTGTCGTGACCGATCCGCACCATGTTCTCCCGCCGCCATTCGAAGAACTGGGCGTCATGCTCGGCATCGGGCCAGTAGTCGCCGGAGCGGTAGGTGAAATGGTGCAGGGTCGGTCGCCATGTGGGGTGGTTCGTGGCGTTGATGCGCACGGCGGCGGCGATGTTGGAGAACTTGCCGATCTCCGCGCACCAGACGCTGCAATCCTGCGTCATGTAGGAATAATCGCCCAGGACCGTTTCATGCACGCGCGACCGCTCGCCGATTTCCGTGTAGCGGCCGAGCGTGGATTCGACGATTTCGGCAGAGGGGTGAACCGAAGGTTTTTCCGAGAGCTGTTTCATGCCGCTTTCCTGCCCGGTGCGAAGTCGGTGACGTCGATGATGCGGTCGGCGACGATCTCGCGCACATCCTGATCGTGGAAGATGCCGAGAAGCGCGACGCCCGCCTTCTTCTTCTCGTCGATCATGGAAACCACGATCTCGCGGTTTGCCTTGTCGAGAGAAGCGGTGGGTTCGTCGAGAAGCAGCACCGGATGGTCGGTGATGAAGCCGCGGGCGATGTTCACGCGCTGCTGTTCGCCGCCGGAGAAGGTGGCGGGCGGCAGATCCCACAGGCGCTCCGGCAGGTTGAGGCGCTCGAGCAGCATCTCGGCCCTGCCGCGCGCGGTTTCCAGAACTTCGCCGCGTGCGATGAGCGGTTCGGCCACCACATCGCGGGCGGAAACGCGCGGCACGGCGCGCAGGAACTGGCTGACATAGCCAATCGTGTCGCGGCGGATGGCGATGACCGTGCGCGGATCGGCGGTGGCGAGGTTCACCAGATTGCCGTCATGGGTGACGATCACCTGGCCGCTGTCGATGGCGTAGCTGCCATAGATCATCTTGAGGATAGAGCTCTTGCCGGCGCCCGACGGGCCGCCAAGAACGGCGCATTCGCCGGCGGAGAGCGAGAAGGAGACATCGGCCACCACGGGCAGGCGAATGCCGCCCTGGAGATGCATGGTGAAGCTCTTGCAGACTTCGGAGACGACGAGGGGCGTTGCCATGATCACACCTGCAGGATGGAGGAAACGAGAAGCTGGGTGTAGGGCGCCTGCGGATCGTCGAGCACCCGGTCGGTGAGGCCGCTTTCGACCACGTGACCGTCCTTCATGACGATCATGCGGTGGGAGAGAAGGCGGGCGACCGCAAGGTCGTGGGTAACGACGATTGCCGAGAGACCCAGTTCGTGAACGAGGCCTCGCAGGAGATCGAGCAGGCGGGCCTGCACCGACACGTCGAGACCGCCGGTCGGCTCATCCATGAAGACGAGGCGCGGGCCGGTGACGAGGTTGCGGGCGATCTGCAGGCGCTGGCGCATGCCGCCGGAGAAGGCGCGCGGCTGGTCGTCGATGCGGTCGCTGGATATCTCAACGCGGCCGAGCCAGTCGGTGGCGGTGGCGCGGATGTCGCCATAGTGGCGCTGGCCAACGGCCATCAGCCGCTCGCCGACATTCGCGCCGGCGGAGACCGTCATGCGCAGCCCGTCGGACGGGTTCTGGTGCACGAAGCCCCAGTCGGTGCGCATCAGGAAGCGCCGTTCGGCCTCGCTCATGCGGTAGAGGTCGTGGAAGGCCCCGTCGCGCATCCGGTAGGACACGGTGCCGGATGTCGGCAGCAGGCGGGTCGAGAGGCAGTTCAGGAGGGTGGTCTTGCCCGAGCCGGACTCGCCCACCACAGCCAGAACCTCGCCCGGCCACAGGTCGAAGGAGATGTCGTTGCAGCCGATACGGTTGCCGTAGAATTTCGAGATGGAGCGAACGCGAAACAGCGGTTCGTCGGTCATTGGATTTCTCCGCGAATTTTCAGAAGTTTGCGCAGCCCCTCATCCGCCTGCCGGCACCTTCCCCCCGCCAGCAGGGAGAAGGAGGACGGCCGCGATCCGGGCGCTGTCATCGATGCGCTGTCGTTCCTCACGTTGCAGCCTCCTCGCCGGACAGATGTCCGCGATGGCCTTCCGCGCGGCGCGCCTCGCAATTGTCGGTGTCGGAGCAGACGAACATGCGCCCGCCGCGATCATCGAGAACCACTTCGTCGAGATAGACATTCGTGCCGCCGCACAGCGCACACGGCTCATCGAAGCTCTGGATCTCAAATGGGTGGTCCTCGAAGTCGAGGCTTTCGACCCGCGTGTAGGGCGGAACGGCGTAGATGCGCTTTTCACGGCCTGCGCCGAAAAGCTGGAGCGCCTTCGACATGTGCATTTTCGGATTGTCGAATTTCGGCGTCGGCGAGGGGTCCATCACGTAACGCCCCTCGACCTTGACCGGATAGGCGAAGGTGGTGGCGATGTGGCCGTGCTGTGCGATGTCCTCGTAGAGCTTCACATGCATGAGGCCGTATTCCTCAAGCGCATGCATCTTGCGCGTCTCGGTCTCGCGCGGTTCGAGGAAGCGCAGCGGCTCGGGGATCGGCACCTGATAGACGAGCACCTGACCGGCTTTCAGCGGTTCCTCGGGAATGCGGTGGCGCGTCTGGATGATGGTGGCGTCGGCGGTGTGGGTGGTCACCTCCACATTGGCGACCTTCTGGAAGAAGGCGCGGATGGAGACGGCATTGGTGGTGTCGTCCGCACCCTGGTCGATGACCTTGAGCACATCGTCGGTTCCGATCACGGATGCGGTGACCTGCACGCCGCCGGTGCCCCAGCCATAGGGCATCGGCATTTCGCGGCTGGCGAAGGGCACCTGATAGCCGGGAATGGCGATGGCCTTGAGGATTGCGCGGCGGATCATGCGCTTCGTCTGCTCGTCCAGATAGGCGAAATTGTACTGGGCGATGTTGTCGGTGTGGGCGTTCATTCGGCGGCCTCCCGGCGCTCGGTGTCTGTGGCTGCGCTCTCGCGGCGCTCCTCATATTCGCGGCGCATCTGACGGACCAGACCGAGCTCGGCCTGAAAGTCGACATAGTGCGGCAGCTTCAGGTGCTCGACAAAGCCGGTCGCCTGCACGTTGTCACAGTGCGAAATGACGAACTCCTCGTCCTGCGCCGGTGCGGTGATGTCTTCGTCGAGTTCGTTTGCGCGCAGCGCCCGGTCGCACAGCGACATGGCCATGGCCTTGCGCTCAGACTGGCCGAACACCAGCCCATAGCCGCGGGTAAACTGCGGCGGCACCTTCTTCGACCCCTTGAACTGATTGACCATCTGGCATTCGGTGACGCGGATGCGGCCGAGCGTGAGCGGGAAGTCGAGTTCCGGCACGTCGATCTCCACATCCACTTCGCCAATGCGGATTTCGCCGGCAAAGGGGTGGTTGCGGCCATAGCCGCGCTGGGTGGAATAGCCGAGCGCCAGAAGGAAACCCTCGTCGCCGCGCGACAGGGCCTGAAGGCGCTGGTCGCGCTCCATGGGGAATTCTGGCGGCTCGCGGGTGATGTCGCCGGGCTCGCGGTCTTCCGGCAGGGAGCCGTCTTCCTCGATCAGGCCTTCATTGGCGAGAATGTCGGACACGCGGGGCATGGCTTCTTCGGCTTCGCTGCGCGCCTCGGGCGCTGCCGGTTCGGCGTCTTCGGCCAGTTCCGGGTCAAGCAGGCGGTGCGTGTAATCGAAGGTGGGGCCGAGAAGCTGCCCGCCGGGCAGATCCTTGTAGGTGGCGGAGACGCGCCGCTCGACCAGCATGGCCGCCGTGTCGACGGGGCGCGTGTAGCCGAAGCGCGGCAGGGTGGTGCGGTAGGCGCGAAGAAGGAAGATCGCCTCGATCATGTCGCCGCGCGCCTGCTTGACGGCGAGCGCCGCAAGGCCCGTGTCGTAAAGCGAGCCTTCGGACATGACGCGGTCGACGGCGAGCGAAAGCTGGCTGGCGATCTGTTCGAGCGTGATGGCGGGCACGTTGCGGTCGCCGCGGCGGCGGTCGGCCAGAAGCCGGTGCGCGTTCTGGATGGCGGCTTCGCCGCCCTTGACGGCTACATACATGGCTCAGGCCTCCTGGCTGGTGATGCGGGTGGAGCGGGGCAGGGCCGCAAGGCCCTCGCGGCTGACCAGGATCAGGTCGATGCCGCGCGGAAAGCGGGCGTGGTTCTGCGCCCACTGGCGGGTGAAGTGACGCGGCATGGGATGGGGCGCGAGGCGGGCCTCGTTTTCGATGCCGGGGCCGTCGAGAACCAGTTCCTCACCGCCCGAAAGATCGCTCACCTGAAGAACGAGTGTGGCCGAACGGTCGGGATATTCCTGCGAGCCTTGAGCAAAATTCTCCAGCCCGATCAGGTGCTCGGGATCGGCCGACAGGACGAAATGCGCATCGGCCGGCGTGTTGGCGAGCGGCGCGCCGGTGTGGAAGGCGAGCCAGGCGCGGACGGCATCGTCGTCCGCAAGCGCGGGATCGAGCCAGATCGGCGTGTCCTGATCGCAAAGCGCCAGCGCAACGGCGGCGGCCTCTGGCGTCAGCGGTGCGGGCGGTTTGGCAAGCGCTACGCCCCTGTGGATCGTGCCCGGCTCGGCCATGGCCTGCATGACGGCGCGAAAAATGGTCTGGGCGTCGAAGACCGGGTTCTGGAAACCGCCTTCGATGGCGATGGAATCGAGCGTCATCAGTCCTCTCCGCGAACCATGGTGAAGAAGTCGACCTTGGTGGCCGCCGTTTCGGCGCGACGGGTCGCGTCGGCCTCGATGCGGCGGGCGCGCAGCGGCGCGAGGATCTTTGCCTCGATTTGGGCTTCAAGGTCCGGTTTCTGGCGCAGCGCGTCGATCAGGGCGGCAACCCGCACCTTCATTTTCTCGCGGCCAAGCGCATAGGCATGGCCAACCTCGCCGCCGGGAAGCTTGACGGTGGCGCGCGTGACGGTGGCTTCGCCGAAGTTGAACGGCGCGCCGCCGCCGCCCACGCGGCCGCGAACGGTTACGAGGCCGGTTTCGGGTCCGCGCAGCGTTTCAGCTTCGTCGGGCAGCCCGGCTTCGTTCCAGAGCTGCATGAGATCGGCGCCGCTCGCCATGGCCAGCACCGCCATCGCTTCACGCCGCCGCTCGGTGACCGCCTGTCTTTCCTGTCGTGAGACCATGATGTCTCCTTCCTCGCTCGCCAATTTGTCTATTGTTCTAGACAACTAAACATATTATGGGTTTTTGCCTAACGGGTGTCCATGACGCGCTGATGACAGCGCAGCCGGGGAGAACGGAATTTTGGCGCAGGCGAAGGAAAAGGAAGCGGTGATCGAGCGGCGCAGCGGCGTAGCGCTCTGGCGGCAGATCGCCGACCGTATGCGGCGCGAGATCGGCGAAGGCGTGCTCGGCAGCGAGGGGCGTATGCCCCCCGAGATGGCGTTGGCCGAACGCTTTGGTGTCAATCGGCACACGGTGCGCACCGCCATTGCAGCTCTGGTGCAGGAGGGCGTCCTGCGCGCAGAGCAGGGGCGCGGCACCTTCGTGGAAGGGCGAAAGCGGCTGGCTTATCCCATCCGCAGTCGTACGCGGTTCTCCGAGGGACTGGCTGGGCAGTCGCGCGGGCTTGCGGCCGATCTGCTCGACCACGCGGTTGAAGCGGCGCCGATTGATGTTGCTCGCGCTCTGATGCTTGCTCCCGGCTCGCCCGTGATCCGGCTTGAAACACGCTCGCATGCTGACGGGCGGCCTGTTTCCCGGGCCAGAAGCTGGTTTGATGCGCACCGGTTTTCCGGCATGGCGGAAGCATTTGAGCGCTCGCGTTCGATCACGGCGTCGTTCAGGGAGCTTGGGCTCGCCGATTATCTGCGCCAGAGCACCACGGTGACAGCGCAGCACGCCGATGCCGGTGACCTGAAAGACCTGAATCTCTCGCCCGGTGCAATCGTTCTCGTCACCATCGCCATCAATGTCGATACCGACGGCCGCCCCGTCCAGTATTCGCAGACCCGCTTTGCCGCAGACCGGATCGAGCTGCACATTCCCGGCGCTGGCATGGAGACAGGCGACTGACGCTGCACTTCACCTGACACTCACCGTGAAGTGACCGTAGCGCGAGGCGGTTTACGTTGATTTGATCTGCCCTGACGTGCTCTATCCCAACGGGTTTCAACCAAGGGCAACAAAGGGGTTTCGCTTGCGCGCACTGCTTTTCTCGACTGCACTTCTGGCCATTGGCGTGGTTTCAGCCGCGGCCGATACGACACAGCCCGATCCCTCGAACTGGGATGCGGTTCTGAAGGATGCGCGGGGCGAGACGGTCTATTTCAATGCCTGGGGCGGGTCGCAGAACATCAATGCCTATATCGATTGGGCCGGCGCGGAGCTGAAAGAGCGCTACGGCGTCACGCTCAGACATGTGAAGCTCGAGGATACCGCTAGCGCGGTCGCCACCGTGGTGGCGGAAAAGGCCGCCGGTCGCGATATGGGCGGAACGGTCGATCTCATCTGGATCAATGGCGAGAATTTTGCCGCCATGAAGCGGCAGGGGCTGATCCTCTCGCCGGGCTGGGCGGAAAAGCTGCCGAACTGGGCCTTTGTCGATGTCGAGAACAAGCCGACCGTCCGCTCCGACTTCACCGTGCCGGTGGAAGGGCTGGAAAGCCCGTGGGGCATGGCGAAACTCGTCTTCTTCTACGACACCGCGCGCATCCATGTGGAAGACCTGCCGCAGGATGCCGACGGGCTGTTGAAATGGGCGCAGGAAAACCCGGGTCGCTTCTCCTATCCGCAGCCGCCGGATTTCATCGGCTCGTCCTTCCTGAAGCAGGTTCTGGCCGAAACGGTCGAAGACCCGGCACTGCTGCAAAAACCGGTCGATGAAGATGCGTTCGATCAGGTGACGAAGCCGCTGTTCGACTATCTCGACGCGCTGAACCCGGTCATGTGGCGTTCCGGCCGTGCCTATCCGCAGAATTATCCGGCGATGAAGCAGCTTCTGGCCGATTCCGAGCTCGACATCATCTTCGCCTTCAATCCGGCTGAAGCCTCGAACGCCATTGCCAATGGCGAGCTGCCGGACACGGTGCGCTCTTTCACCTTTCCCGGCGGCACGCTGGCCAACACCCACTTCCTGACCATCCCCTACAATGCTTCGGCAAAGGCGGGGGCGCTGGTGGCGGCCAATTTCCTGATGTCGCCCGAGGCGCAGGCGCGCAAGCAGGATCCAGCCATCTGGGGCGATCCGACGGTGCTCGCGCTCGACAAGCTGGATGTGGAAGACCGCGCCCGTTTCGACGCCATCGATCTCGGCGTCGCAACGCTGCGGCCCGATGAACTCGGCCCTGCGCTGGACGAGCCGCATCCGAGCTGGATGGAGCGTATCGAAACCGAGTGGAAGCGGCGCTATGGGGTTGGCAACTAGCCAAGGCACGGGGCCAGCCTGATGCTGACGCGCCTCGGTCCCGTTCTCGCCATCGGGCTTTTGACCGTTCCGGTCGCGTTCGGGCTGGCCGGCACATTGCTGCCGGCCTTCGGCTATCTGCCGGCGCTGGGCGGCATGGAGTTCGGGCTCGCGCCCTTCGCCATGCTGTTTGCCGAGCCGGCCATTCTCATGTCGGCGCTGATGAGCCTCGTCAGCGGGCTTGCGACGGCGGCGATCTCGCTTGCGGTGGTGATGCTCTTCACCGCCGCCTGGGGCGGCACGCGGCTCTTTGCGCGCATCCAGCATCTGATTTCGCCGCTGCTTTCCGTGCCGCACGCGGCCAGCGCTTTTGCGCTCGCCTTTCTCATTGCGCCATCGGGCATGATCGCGCGGCTGATCTCGCCGGGACTGACCGGCTGGGAGCGCCCGCCCGACCTGCTGATCGTGCACGACCCGTTTGGCCTGTCGATGATGGCGGGGCTGATCGTGAAGGAAATTCCGTTCCTGCTTCTCGTCACGCTGGCGGCGCTACCGCAGGTGAAACCGGCGCGCACGCGGGCGCTCATCGCATCTATGGGATACGGGCGCATTTCCGGTTTCGTGTTCGGCCTCTGGCCGTCGATCTATCCGCAGATCCGTCTGCCGGTTTTCGCGGTTATCGCCTTTGCCACATCGGTGGTGGATGTGGCCGCCATTCTCGGCCCGACCACGCCCGCGCCGCTGGCGGTGCGGCTGGTCAACTGGATGAACGATCCCGACCTCTCCATGCGCTTTCTGGCGTCGGCGGGGGCGGTGCTGCAACTGGGCGTCACGGCCGCTGCGATCCTGATCTGGATCGGTTTCGAGAAGCTCGGCGCGCGGGTGCGCGACCGGCTTGCCTGCTCCGGGCGGCGGCTTCGGCGCGACAGTGTTCTGCGCTGGGGCGCGCTTGCCGCGATGCTTGTGTCTGCCGGCGCAATCTTCGCCGGGCTTGTGGCGCTCGGCCTGTGGTCGGTGGCGGGGCTGTGGCAATATCCAGACGTGCTGCCGGCGCGCTTTGACCTGCGCAACTGGATGCGGGTTTTGCCCAATCTGGTGGAGCCGCTGGCAACCACGCTGTTCGTGGCGTTCATCTCCACATTCGTTGCGGCGGTGATCGCCATATTGTGCTTCGTGCGGGAGGACGAGATGGGGCATCCGCCGGGGCGTGGCGCGCTGGCGCTTCTCTATCTGCCGCTTCTGGTGCCGCAGGTGGCGTTCCTGTTCGGGCTCCAGCTTCTCTTCATCCTGACCGGTGTGGAGGCGACGCTGGCGGCGCTCGTCTTTGCCCATCTCGTCTTCGTGCTGCCCTATGCCTGGCTCGCCCTGAAAGACCCCTGGCGCGCCTTCGACCGGCGTTACGACCAGATCGCGGCGGGGCTCGGCAAGGGGCCGGTGCCGCGGTTCTTCCAGATACGCCTTCCCATGCTGGCGCGGCCGCTTCTTGCCGTTGCGGCCATCGGCTTTTCGGTGTCGGTGGGGCTCTACCTGCCCACGGTGCTGATCGGCGCAGGGCGGCTGACGACGATCACCACGGAGGCGGTGGCGCTCGCCTCGGGCGGCAATCGCCGCGTGATCGGCATCTATGCCTTCATGCAGATGGTGCTGCCGGCCGCCGGCTTTGCCGTTGCCACAATCGTGCCGGCGCTGATATTCCGCCGGTATCGCGACATGCATGTTTGAACGGATACGGGATTTGACGGAAGCCGGACTTTTCATCGACCGGGTGACGATTGCGCTTGAAGGGCGCGAGATCGTTTCGCTGACCAGACGGGTTGCGCCCGGCGGGGTGCTGACGGTCATGGGGCCGTCGGGCGCGGGAAAATCCACGCTGCTCGCCTATATTGGCGGGTTTCTCGATCCGGTGTTTTCGGCGCGCGGCAGGGTTTTCGTCGATAGAACCGAGGTGACGGCGCTGAAGCCCGAAGACCGGCATGTGGGCGTGCTTTTTCAGGATCCGCTTCTGTTTCCGCATATGAGCGTGGGCGGCAATCTGATGTTCGCGTTGCCGGAGGCGGTGCGTGGCCGCGCGGCGCGGGCGGAGCGTGTCGCACAGGCGCTTGAGGGCGTGGGCCTTGCGGGGCTTGAGGCGCGCGATCCGGCAACGCTGTCTGGCGGGCAGAAGGCGCGGGTGGCGCTGGCGCGCGTGCTGGCCTCCTCACCACGCGCCCTGCTTCTGGACGAGCCCTTTTCCAAGCTCGATGCGGAACTGCGTGCGCAGACCCGCGAACTGGTTTTCTCCAAGGCGAGCGAAAGCGGACTGCCGGTGCTTCTGGTGACGCATGACGAGGCCGACGCGGAAGCCGCCGGTGGCGACATCGTGCGGATTGGCGCGTGATGGAGAGACCGGAACTCCCCGACCTGCCGGTAACGGAAGTGCTGCCGGCGCTGAGCGCGGCGCTGGAGACGCAGGGCAAGGCGGTGCTGGTCGCGCCGCCGGGAGCGGGCAAGACGACGCTTGCGCCGCTTGCGCTTCTGGACGCCGAGTGGGCGTCGCGCGGGCGCATCGTGCTTCTGGAGCCGCGCCGGCTCGCCGCGCGGGCTGCGGCCCGGCGCATGGCGGCGATCCTCGGCGAGGAGCCGGGCGAGACCGTCGGCTACGCCATGCGCATGGAGCGGAAGGTCTCCGCCAGAACCCGCATTCTCGTGGTGACGGAAGGTGTTCTCGCGCGCATGATTGTCGATGACCCGGAGCTTTCCGGCATCGCGGCGGTGCTGTTTGACGAGTTTCACGAACGCTCGCTCGATGGCGATTTCGCGCTGGCGCTGGCGCTCGATGCGCAGGCCGCGCTGCGGCCGGATTTGCGGCTTCTGGTGATGTCGGCCACGCTCGATGGCGCGCGGGTGGCGGCGCTTCTTGGCGATGCGCCGGTGATCGAGAGCGAGGGGCGGAGCTTTCCCGTCGAACTGCGCCATGCGGAACGGCCCGCCGGCGAGGCCATCGAGGAGACGATGGCGCGTGCGGTGCGCACAGTGTTGGCGGAGGAGGAGGGCAGCGTGCTCGCCTTCCTGCCCGGTCAGCGCGAGATCGAGCGAACGGCGGAGCGCCTTGCCGAACGGCTGCCTGCCGATGTGGACATCACGCCGCTTTATGGCGGTCTCGACGGGCGGGCGCAGGATGCAGCCATCCGCCCGGCGGGTGCGGGGCGGCGCAAGGTGGTTCTGGCGACGGCCATTGCGGAAACCTCGGTCACCATTGACGGTGTGCGCGTGGTGATCGACAGCGGCCTGTCGCGCCTGCCGAAATTCGAGCCCTCAACGGGCCTGACGCGGCTTGAAACGGTGCGCGTTTCGCGCGCTTCCGCCGATCAGCGGGCTGGCCGTGCGGGGCGCACTGCGCCGGGCATCGCGCTTCGGCTCTGGCGGGCGGAGCAGACGGCGGCGCTGCCCGCCTTCACGCCGCCGGAAATTCTGGAGGCGGATCTGTCGGGCCTGCTGCTCGACTGCGCTGCCTTCGGCGTGGGCGATCCGGCCTCTCTTTCCTTTCTCGATGCGCCGCCGGCCGCGGCGGTTGCCGAGGCGCGCAGCCTCTTGCAGCGGCTTGAGGCGCTGGACGAGGCGGGTCGGCTGACGGCGACGGGCGAAGCAATGCGCAGGCTCGCCCTGCCGGTGCGGCTGGCGCATATGGTGGCGCGCGCGGCGGAAGACGGTCACGCGCTCGCCGCAGCCGAACTTGCCGTTCTCCTTTCGGAGCGCGGGCTGGGCGGCCGGTCTGCCGATCTGGACGACCGGTTGCAGCGCTTCCGCAGGGAGCGGGGCGCGCGGGCGGAACAGGCGCGCGGGCTGGCCGCACGGCTTGCCAAGTCTGCCGGTGGCGAACGCGCCGGCGATGCGCCGCATGCGGGCGCTCTGCTCATCCATGCCTGGCCCGACCGTGTCGCGAAGGCGCGGGGCGCGCATGGGCATTTCGTCATGGTGAATGGTCGTGGCGGTGTGCTGGCCCCGGAGGAGCGGCTTGCCGGCAGCGCCTTTCTGGTGGTCGCCGATCTTCAGGGGCGCGCGCAGAATGCGCGCATCGCCTCGGCGGCGGCGATTGACGAGGAAGAGATCGTGGCGGCACTCGGGCATCTGATCGAAGAGGTCACGGAGACGCGCTTTGACCGGGGCGCGGGCACGCTCAGGCAGCGGCGGGTGCGCCGGCTGGGCGCGCTGGTGCTGGCCGAGCAGGCTCTGCCGCCCCCATCGGGTGCTGCCGCCGACCGCGCGGTGATCGACGCCGTGCGGGCGCACGGGCTGTCGCTTCTGCCATGGGACAAGGAGGCGAAGGCGCTCCGGGGCAAGCTTGCCTGGCTCCATGCGGCGAAGGGCGATCCATGGCCGGACATGTCCGACGAGGCGCTTCTCGAACGGCTGGATGACTGGCTTCTGCCGTTTCTCACCGGTGAATCGTCGTTTTCCAGACTGGCGCCGCACATCCTGCGCGAGGGGTTGACCGCGCTGGTGCCGCACGAATTTCAAAGGCGCATCGGTAAGATGGCGCCCAGCCATTACGACGCGCCTTCGGGCAGCCATGTGCCCATTCGCTATGAGGCGGAGGGACCGGTTCTGGCGATCCGCGTGCAGGAGCTTTTCGGCCTGACCGAACACCCGACGGTCGCCGATGGCATTCCGCTGAAGCTTGAGCTTCTGTCTCCGGCGCACCGACCGATCCAGACCACGCGGGATCTGCCGGGCTTCTGGGCCGGATCATGGGCGGATGTGCGCGCAGACATGCGTGGGCGCTACCCCAAGCATGTCTGGCCGGAAGATCCGGCGAACGCGGCCGCGACACATCGCGCCAAACCGCGCAAAAAATAGTTCTTGGAGTGCGGGCGGACTTCCCCCATAACCCCGCAATGCTTGAGGATATCAGGGCACACGATCCGAACCACGGCCTGCGGCTCAACACGCTGATCAAGTTGCGCTGGCTGGCGATCATCGGCCAGAGCGCAGCGGTGATCGTCGTTGCCTTCGGGCTCGATTTTCCGCTGCCTGTGGGCCTGTGTTTCGCGCTGATTGCGGCATCCGCATGGCTCAACGTGCACCTCGCCATCCGCTATTCGGCGGCGCACCGCCTCGCGCCGCTGGCGGCACTTGGCATTCTCACATTCGATGCGTTTCAGCTTGCCGGCCTGCTCTATATGACGGGCGGCCTCACCAACCCGTTCTCGCTTTTGATGACGGTGCCCGTGGTGATCTCGGCCACATCGCTGCCGCTGCGCTGGACCGCGCTTCTGGGCTTTCTGGTGGTAGCGCTGACAACGGCGCTCGCCGTGTTCCACCGTCCGCTTCCCTGGTTCCCGGGCACGGAACTGGTGATGCCGCTGATCTACATCATCGGCGTGTGGATCGCCGTGGTGTCAAGCATCGCCTTTACCGGGGTCTACGCCTACCGGGTGGCGAAGGAGGCGCGGCTTCTGGCCAATGCGCTGGCCGCCACCGAACTGGTGCTGCAGCGTGAACAGCACATCTCGGCCCTGGACGGGCTGGCGGCCGCGGCCGCGCACGAGCTTGGAACGCCGCTGGCCACCATCGCGCTGGTGGCACGCGAGATGGAACGTGCGCTCGGCAAGGACGAACGTTTTAGTGAGGATGTCACCCTGCTGCGCACGCAGAGTGAGCGCTGCCGTGAAATTCTGCGCCAGCTAACCAGCCTGTCTTCGGAAGGTGAGGCGCATATGGCGCGCCAGCCCTTTACGTCGCTGATCGAGGAAACGGCAGCACCACACCGTGATTTCGGCATCGATATCCACCTGGAGCCGGGCACGACAGAGGGCCCGGAGCCGGTGGGGCGACGCAACCCGGGCGTGATCTACGGGCTTGGCAATCTGGTCGAGAACGCGGTCGATTTTGCCAAGGAGAGCGTGACGATCCGCTGGCACTGGGATGCGGATACGGTCGGGCTCCTGGTTGTCGATGACGGAAACGGCTTTCCGGCCGAGATCCTTGACCGGATCGGAGAGCCTTATATGTCGAAGCGATCCTCCGGTGGCAGCAGCGGCGGCGGGCTGGGGCTGGGGCTTTTTATTGCCAAGACGCTGCTTGAGCGTTCCGGAGCGCAGATCCGCTTCGGCAATCTCGCCGAGAAGGGCAAGGGCGCCTATGCAGAGGTCATCTGGCAGCGCTCGATTTTCGTGGTGCCTGACGACAATCTGGAATCAGGCGAAAAGAGTCCTAAATTGGAAAGCTGACAGATTTAGGTTAGAAAGATTCTAGGAAGAGTAACGTGCTGAACGTGCTGGATATGACAAGCAACACCGAGGAAGACCCGGAAGCTGCGCTGGGTGAAGACCGCTCCCTTCTCATCGTTGACGATGACAAGCCGTTTCTGACGCGTCTGGCGCGGGCGATGGAAAGCCGTGGTTTCACGGTGGAAACGGCCGAGAGCGTGGAAGAAGCCGTGGCGCGGGCCAGGGCGACCCCGCCGGCCTTTGCCGTGGTCGACATGCGCCTTGCAGATGGCAATGGCCTCGACGTGGTGGCCACCATCCGCGAAAAGCGCAAGGATTCCCGCACGATCATTCTGACCGGCTACGGCAACATCGCCACCGCGGTCACTGCGGTGAAGCTTGGCGCGGTCGACTACCTGGCAAAGCCCGCCGATGCCGATGACATCTACGCAGCACTTACCCGGCAGGCCGGTGAGAAGGTTGCACCCCCGGAAAATCCCATGTCCGCCGACCGCGTGCGCTGGGAGCATATCCAGCGGGTCTACGAGATGTGCGACCGCAATGTCTCGGAAACGGCGCGCCGGCTGAACATGCATCGGCGCACCCTGCAGCGCATCCTTGCCAAGCGCGCGCCGCGCTAAGGCACTTCCTATGGCTCTTGGTGCCTACAGGGAGCCTGTTTCCGGGATTGTGGTGTCTGCCGGCAAGCATGGGTTTATGGACAAGTTCCATAACCAGCGGTAAAACTGAGAAACAGGTATTTTTTCCTGTTTCGAGATTCCGGAAGGATGAGTCGCGTGCTTTCGCACGACAAGGTTTGGGCAGCCATAGACGCACTGGCTGTGCGTCACTCGCTTTCCGCCTCCGGCCTGGCCCGGAAGGCAGGCCTGGATTCGACTGCTTTCAACAAATCCAAGCGGCTTTCGGCGGATGGACGCCCGCGCTGGCCCTCGACGGAATCCCTGTCAAAGATCATGGATGCAACCGGCACCACGCTCTGGGAGTTCGTGGCGCTTCTGCAGAATGACGGCAAGCCGGCTGAACCCTATGAGCAGCCTTCATCCAGCGTTCCGCTGATCGGTTTTGCCCAGGCAGGCGCCGGCGGGTTCTTTGACGATGCGGGTTTTCCGCTCGGAGAAGGATGGGAGCACGTCGACCTGCCCGGACCGGCACATGAAGGGGCCTATGCGCTGCAGGTCCAGGGCGAATCCATGATGCCGCTATACCGTGACGGCGACACGCTGATCGTGGACCCGACCGCGCGCCTGCGACGCGGCGACCGTGTGGTGGTCAAGACGGCGGGTGGCGAAGTCATGGCAAAGGTTCTTCTGCGGCAGACGAGCCGGCAGGTGGAACTGCTTTCCCTCAACCCCGAACATCCCAATCGCTTGCTGGAAAAAACGCAGATGGAATGGATGGCGCGCATCATCTGGGCGAGCCAGTGATGGCGGGGCGATATTGCTGTCGGTCCCTGTTTCTGGCCTGTGCAGCGATCCTCGCATCGTCCGGCTTCAGCCCCATGGAGGCACAGGAGAGGCGGCAACCACGCGTCATCGCACCGGAACTCGTCGCGCCGCCACCCATTGACGCCACGGGATTGAAACGTGCCGATCCGCGCACGCCGCTCAGCGAGCTTGGGGCACCAGCGCCCGAACCCAAGCCCCAGGACACGCTCTACTACCGGCCGATGGCAATTGCTGCGGGTATGTTCGAATCCGAAGGCCGCACCATAACCGTTGACGGTATCCGCATCATTGCGCCGGATCAGGTCTGCGATGCCAGTGACGGTGGCGTGTGGCCCTGCGGCAAGCGCGCGCGCACCGCGTTTCGCTACTGGCTGCGCGGGCGCGCCGTGGAGTGTCACGTTGAAGGAGCAGGTGAGGACGCCGCTGCGGAGGAAGAAAGCGACAGGCCGATGCGCTGTTCGCTTGCAGGCTATGACGTCGGCACGTGGCTGGTGGAGAACGGCTGGGCGCTTGCCGAGACCGGAGGTCCCTATGCCGAAAAATCCAGGGCGGCCCGCAATGCCGGCAAAGGCATATTCAGTGGCGGGCCGTCCGGTTCGTAGAGCATTTTGCAGTCTGGTGGAAACACCTGACGGCAGCACAAATGCAGGAAGTCAGACAGATAGAACGGAGCAGCGTTTCCGTGAAACGGTGAACCGCTCTAACGAAAGCCTGAGTTCTTTTGCCTCAGAGTTCGCCGTTCAGCGCGGCGGTGATGAGGCCGCGCGTTTCGGCGATGCCGTAAAGCGCTGCGAAGGAGCCGAAGCGGGGGCCGCGTTCCTGGCCCAGAAGCACCTGATAGAGCATCTGGAAGAAGGCGACCGAGACACCCGGCCCGCCATTCGGGCTCTTGCGCTTGTGGTCCTGGTAACGCTCGATGCCGCGCGCCACATCCAGAATGGCGTTCTGGATGGCTTCGCCATCGGCATCCGCCGGCAGCGCTCCAAGAGCCTCATTGATGCCGGCAAGTGCTTCGCGCTCGATCTCGTCGGGCGCGCGGAACGCCTTTGACGGCTTTACGAAATCCTCGAAGTAACGCAGCGCATAGCCGGTGAGGCGGTCGAGCTCTGGATGCGTCTGCGGCGTGACGCCGGGCGCATAGCGCGAGATGAAGCCCCACAGAACATCCGTGTTCTGCGCGTTGGAGGCGCTCACCAGGTTGAGCAGCAGCGCAAACGGCACCGGCAGTTCGATTGCCGGCGGTGTGCCGTCATGGATGTGCCAGACCGGGTTGCCCAGACGGTTCTTCCAGTCCTGGCGGTCATAGGCCGAAAGGAAGGTGTAGTACTCGTCCACCGCGCGCGGGATCACGTCGAAATAGAGCTTCTTGGCCGCCTTCGGCTTCTGGAACATGTAGAGCGAGAGGCTCTCGGTCGGGGCATAGGCGAGCCACTCGTCGATGGTCAGGCCATTGCCCTTGGACTTGGAGATCTTCTGGCCGTTCTCATCCAGGAACAGTTCGTAGTTGAACCCTTCCGGCGGCTCCTTGCCGAGTGCTGCGCAGATCTGCGCAGCCAGCTTGACGCTGTCGATCAGGTCCTTGCCGGACATTTCATAGTCGACGCCAAGGGCCGCCCAGCGCATGGCCCAGTCGGGCTTCCACTGCAGCTTGCAGTGCCCACCGGTCACGGGCGTCTCGAACAGTTCGCCGCTCTCGGGATCGCGCCAGACAATGCTGCCTGCGTCCACCTTGCGCTCTTCCAGCGGAACCTGCATCACCACGCCCGTTTTCGGGTGGATGGGCAGGAAGGGCGAATAGGTCTGCGCGCGCTCTTCGCGTAGCGACGGCAGCATGATGTCCATCACCGCGTCATAGCGCTCGAGCATGGTCAGCAGCATCTCGTCGAAGCGGCCGGCGGCATAGTACTCGGTCGAGGAAGCGAATTCGTAGTCGAAGCCGAACCGGTCGAGGAACGCCCGAAGCCGTGCATTGTTGGCCGCCCCGAAGGACGGGTACTCGTTGGAGAACGGGTCCGGCACTTTCGTCAGCGGCTTGCCCAGATGCGTGCGCAGCATCTCCTTGTTGGGCACATTGTCCGGCACCTTGCGCAGGCCGTCCATATCGTCGGAGAAGCACAGGATCTTCGTCTTGATCCTGTCCTCGGTGAGCACGCGGAAGGCATGGCGCACCATGGAGGTGCGGGCCACCTCGCCGAACGTGCCGATATGCGGCAGGCCCGAGGGGCCGTAGCCCGTCTCGAAGAGCACGGTTTCGGGGAAGCCGCCCTCGTAGCGTTTGACGATCTTGCGCGCCTCTTCGAAGGGCCACGCCTTGCTCTCGGCTGCGGCCTCCATCACATCGGGCGTCAATTCAAGCGCGTCCTGGCTTGCCGTCGTCATGTCGCTTTCCAGAATTATGTTTCGATCAAGGGCCAAGCCTGTAAGGCGGCTCAGCCGGTGCGTCAATCGAAGCGACGATTTTTCATTGCGGCATGACGCCCGGCTACTTACTTTCGGGCTCCAGTATTTTACCAGCGGAGAACGTAATGGCTGAGCCGACCGCCCACGAAGCCCTGATCTACCTGATGGTCGTCATGTCGGCCGCCGACCGCGATATGACCGACGCGGAGCTCGCCATTATCGGCGACACGATCCGTTCCTGGCCGGTGTTTCGGGAGTTCGACGACAATCGCATCATCGACGTGGCGCGTCAGTGCCAGCAGATTCTGCAGGAAGATAGCGGGCTTGAACGCATCCTGAACGCCGTGCGCGACACCGTGCCGGCGAAGCTGCACGACACGGCCTATGCGCTGGCAGTCGAGGTCGCCGCCGCCGACATGCATGTGGAGCCGGAAGAAAAGCGCATGCTGCACATCGTGCGCAGCCGACTGCATCTGGAACCGCTTGTGGCGGCTGCGATCGAGCGAACTGTTCAGGCCCGCAAACGCACCCTTGCCTGACCGGTTGTTCGGTCAAGCGCATGTGACTGGTGTTTGAACGGGGTAGCGGAATAATGGCGGCATGACCTCGTTTCTGCTCTCTGAAGCGGCCATCCGTCTCTTCGCATTCATCGGCATATTTGTGGCCATGGCGCTCTACGAGCTCTGGTCGCCGCGCCTGGAGCGGCCGGAAATGACCGGCGCACTGAAATCGCGCCGGTGGTTCGCCAACCTTTCCATGGTTGTCATTTCATCGGTGATGCTCAGGGTGGTCTTTCCGGCCGCTGCCGTGGGGACTGCCCTTTGGGCGGAAGCATCGGATTGGGGCTTTTTCAATGCCCTGCGCATCGATCCGCTTCTTGCGGGGCTGATCTCGTTTGTCGTGCTCGATTTCGCGGTCTGGCTCGAACATGTGGCAAGCCACAAAATCCCGCTTCTCTGGCGCATCCACCGCATGCACCACGCCGATAACGGCTTCGACGTGACAACGGGGCTGCGTTTCCATCCGTTCGAAATCCTCCTTTCGATGGTCTGGAAGGCGGCAGTCGTCGTGGCTCTGGGCGCACCTGTTCTATCCGTGCTCCTGTTCGAGATCGTCCTCAACGGGACGTCCATGTTCAACCATTCGAATGTGAAAATTCCGCTTGGTCTTGACCGGTTGCTACGGTTTTTCGTGGTCACCCCGGACATGCATCGCGTCCATCATTCCACCATCAGGCGGGAGACGGATTCCAACTATGGCTTCAATTTTCCCTTCTGGGACCGTCTGTTCGGCACCTATATTGCCCAGCCGAAACTCGGGCATGAAGATATGAATATCGGCCTGTCGGCCTACAGAGGCTCATTCACGGCGCGGCTTTTGTGGATGCTCGCCCTGCCGTTTCGCACATTGCGTCGGGATCAGTAGAAATCGACCGGAAAGTAGCGCAGATAAATATCGGTGAAGCGGCCACTGACGTCGATGCTCTGAAGCGCGAAATCGATGGCTTCGGCGAGCTGCGGCATGTCGCTGGGCACCGCGATTGCCAGACCCTGCCCCAGATACTCCGGCGCGAGATAGGGGCCGCCGGAAAAGGCGCAGCAATCGTCGGAGGCCTGGCCGGCGAGCCAGAAGCTCAGCTTCACGCCATCGCCGAAGATGCCGTCGAGCCTGCCGGATTTCAAATCTTCGTAAAGCCAGTCACGCCTAGTGTAGACGACGCTCTGGGCATTCGGAAAGAGATCACGCAACAGCATCTCGTGCGCCGACGCACCGATAACGCCGATGCGTTTTCCGGCAATGGATGCGTGAAGCGGTTCCGATAGCGTTGCTCCCCTGAGCGTTACGAGGCGCGCGGGAAAACGCATATAGGGGCGCGAAAACAGATAACGTTCCCGGTTCTCGGCGGTAATCGCCAGGCCTGCGATGATTGCCTCGCCCTGTTTGTTTTCGATGGCCGTGTCGAGTTCGTCCCAGGGCAGCGCCTGCACCTGGCACCGCTCCATCATGTCGAGTTCGGCACAAATCTGCCGGGCCAGATCGATGTGGACGCCACTCAGTCGGTTGTCGGCGTCCAGATAGTTGAATGGAAAGAAGTCGACGGTGGTCAGGAAGCGCAGTCTCGGCAGTGCTGAAAGGTCCGGTTTCGACTGCCGCTGCTTGGGCTCGGAAAAGCCGGGAGGAGCCGGATTCTGCGCGATGGCGACATGAGCAGGCAGCAAGAAGAAGAGGGTGACCACTATGTGGAGAGAGCAGAGATTCATGGCTAAGTCCATATAGCCGGCAAATAAATATCAATTTTCTTTTGAACAGGGTTTTGCGGGTTATTAAATATCATTGTTATCATCTTTCACCATGGCGAGGTATAGTGATGGATACGCGCATAGATTTTGCGCGGCGGCATAGAATGTCGGCGGGGATGAATACATATGTTCGATTTTGGAAAGACGCGGGCGATTATTCAGCAGATTCAAAAGGCCCGAAGCCCTTTGGCTATCTGTAATACACTGGTTTCGTTCACGGAGCACTACGGTCTTCATGCCGTGTGTGCAGGCACACTTCCGGCAAAAGGCAGTACACCCGGCGATCAGGTCGGGCATCTGGTTCTGAGCAGTTGGCCGGCAGAGTGGATCGATCGATATGTTTCGTGCAACTACATCTTTCATGATCCCATCGTAAACCATGCCCGCCAGAGCGGAAGTGCCATTCTGTGGCGCGATATTCTGAAAGCGCAACAGGAATCCTGCAAAGCATCAAAACTGTTGAGCGAAGCGCGGGAGTTCAGGCTCGTGGACGGTATAGCCATGTCGTTCACAACGCTTGAGGGATGCCAGATCGTCATGTCGTTCGCCGGTGAGCGGGTCGAACTCTCCCCAAATGACCTAAATATCGTGTCATTTGTCTCCTCATACGCGCTCGGCCATGCGCTGAGCCTGCGCGGAGATGACCGGTTCGGCCAACTTGAAGCTCTTGAAAAGGAGTGCTTGCAACTCTCCACGCGCGGGCGCTCTGTCCCGGAAATCGCCGAAAAGCTTGCTTTGTCGGAAAAGGAGGTGAGCGCTCATCTGGAGCAGGCGAAGCGGAAACTCGGCCCGGGCCACACACTTTACCGGCAGGGTGGAGAACCGCGCCTTACACCACGGGAGAAGGAATGCCTGCAATGGGCGGCATTGGGAAAATCGGAATGGGAGGTTTCGCAGATACTCGGCATATCCGAGCATACGGCAGAGAAACATCTCCTCAATGCAAAAACAAAGCTGGGAGCGTCAAATCGCGTTCACGCCGTTGCTGAAGCCATCCGGTGCGGCGTCTTTGAATGAAGCGGTCTTACAGGAAGAAGGACATTTTCATTCCAGATCACACGAAAGTTGCGGAAGCTGAGAGATTGTGATGCTATAGTTGAAATATTGCGGGGGACGGGGAATCATGATGTGTAACTTCCAGTTTACGCGCAGATTGCGGTCTTGTGATATCTGGGATTTTTCAGGATCTTATTTCAGAGGATCTCTTTTTTTCAAGAAAACAGATTTGGGGTTCAGGCTGTTAACTTGACAGGGATGATCGATGATGGATCATCTCGCCGGGAGTTGGGATGCGGGAAGCAATCGCGACAAACTGAATGAAGCCGATGGATTGCCGGTCGCCGTGTCTCCTTCGCCGATGGGGGACTGGCTGCCGATCCTGAGATCTCTGTCGATCGACGAAGAAGAGGCCCACCGCGTGAATGCGCGGGCAAGGCTCGCGGGGGTCTGTTTCCAGACGGAGCTTCTGTCTTCCGGCCTGGTGTCGGAACGGGCATTGTTTCTTGCCCTTGCAAAGCACATGGGACTTGCCTTTGTTGCCCACCCGGATCCAGACGCTCTGGTCATGCGTGAGCGGCAGGGTCTGGCTGCGCTGGCACGGCGTGGCGGTGCTAGGGTGAGCCTGATCGTCGATGAGCGTGGTCAGTCGATCGTTCTGATCGCGCCAGACAGGCTGAATATCCCTGCTTTGAGATCGTTCGTAGAGCGATACCCGAGAGCGTCGACCCGCATACGCGTGGTACAGCCGACCGTTCTGCGTGACGCGATCTCCGTCCGCTCGCAAAAGGCGCTCATGCGCATCGCGACGGAGAGGTTGTTTACAATCGCACCGGAGATGTCGGCGCGCATTGTCGCCAATGCCTGGCAGGGGGCGGTGCTGGGTGCTGCAACCGTATCGTTCGCCTTTGCAGCGCTGTTTGCGCCTTCGGCGACCCTGCTCGCACTGCATGTGCTGTTTTCGGTGGCATTCCTCGCCTGCGTTCTGCTGAGAGTCATGGTCCGGTTGGGCGGGCGGGTCTCGACAGAGCCGCGGATGACGACGGTCCGGCCCGCAGAGATGCCTGTCTACTCGGTGCTGATCGCACTCTACAAGGAGGCGGAGATTGTGCCGGATCTCCTCGTCGCGCTTGGCAGGATCGTCTGGCCCCGCGCCAAACTGGAGATCAAACTGGTCTGCGAGCAGGATGACGAGGAAACGCTCGCCGCCCTGAGAGCTCAGGAGTTACGCCCCTACATTGAGGTGATTGAGGTGCCGCCGGGTGTGCCGCGCACAAAGCCGAAGGCACTGTCCTATGCACTTCCGATGACGTCGGGCGCGTTTGTCGCGCTCTACGATGCTGAAGACAGGCCGCATCCGTTTCAACTGGTCGAGGCCTGGCATGCATTTCGCGGTGCGGATGAGCGCCTTGCCTGCGTGCAGGCTCCCCTGACCATCTCCAATCGGCGGGAGAGCTGGATTTCGGCGATGTTTGCGCTGGAATATGCCGCGCTCTTTCGAGCGGTTCTGCCCTGGCTCGCGCGCCGCGGCCTCCTGTTGCCTCTGGGCGGTACGTCCAATCATTTTCGCCGGTCCGCGCTCGAGGCGGTGGGGGGGTGGGATCCCTACAACGTGACGGAAGACGCCGATCTGGGGGCGCGTCTTCATCGCTATGGGTACCGGGCGGACGTGATCTGCAATCCAACACAGGAAGATGCCCCCACCGACATTCGCACCTGGGTGCCGCAACGCACGCGTTGGTTCAAGGGATGGGTGCAGACCTGGCTGGTTCACATGCGGGATCCGGCCGCGACCGCCCGTGAAATCGGGCTTCTGTCCTTCATCGTCATGCAGGTCCTGTTTGCGGGCATGGTCTTTTCAGCGCTCGCCTACAGTGTCTTCTGGGCGACCGCGCTGGGAATTGGCATCCATTGGTATCTAGGCGGCGTGTTCCGCCCCACCGAGAGCATCCTGCTTCTGGTCGATGTTTTGAATGTCGTGCTCGGTCACGTCGCCTTTCTGCTGTTGGGCTGGTCCGCACTCCAGAAGACCGAGAAGCCGGGCTTCTGGAAATGCATCCTCTGGACGCCGGCTTACTGGTGCCTGATGTCCATCGCTGCCTGGCGCTGCGTCTGGCAGCTCTACTGGAACCCCCATCACTGGGAGAAGACGCCGCACAAACGCCGCAACCGGGTGCGCCTCACTCCAAAAAACCGGGACCTGAACCGATGACCAGCTGATCCTCCTGGCCGATGGCCCCGAGATCGCGGTGATCATAGGAGATCGACAGGAGCATTCGCCGAATAACGGCGAGCCTTGCCCGCCGCTTGTCGTTGGCGCGCACCACTGTCCACGGTGCATGGGCGCTGTGTGTCCGCTCGAGCATAAGGTCGCGGAAGTGGGTATAGTCGTCCCACTTCTTGATGCCGGCCACATCCATTGGCGAGAATTTCCAGTATTTAAGCCGGCTGTGCCGGCGGTCGTGAAACCGCCCGAGCTGCGTTTCCTGACCGATGTTCAGCCAGAACTTGAAGAAATGAATCCCGTCATTGACGATCGCGCGTTCGAAATCGGGTGTTTCATCCAGGAATTGCTCGTGCTGGGCGGGTGTACAGAAGCCCATCACGGGTTCCACGCCGCCCCGATTGTACCAGGAGCGGTCGAAGGTGACCAATTCCCCGCTGGTCGGAAAATGCGCGACATAGCGTTGAAAATACCATTGGCCGCGCTCGGTCTCGCTTGGTTTTGGCAGGGCAACATTTCGCGCATTGCGTGGATTGAGATAGGCGCGGATACGCGAGATCGTTCCGCCTTTGCCAGCAGCATCGCGGCCCTCGAAGAGCGCCATGACGCGCGCGCCGCTTGCCTGCATCCAGGACTGAAGCTTGACGAGCTCAACCTGCAGCGCCTCCAGCTGCTCCTCGTAATCGTCCTTGTCGAGCTTTTCCTCGTAGGGATAGCCGCCCGCAGTCAGTTCCCTGTCCTTGATCCAGTCGGGCAGATCCGGGTCATCAATATCGAACACCCGCTTCTTGCCTGATAGTGTCAGCTTGAAGGGCTCGATCTTTTCAAATGCGGGGTTATCCAGAGGCTTATTCATAAAATCGATCCTGAACCGTGGGAGTGTCCATGCTATTTGCAGCTTGATACAAGGTCCAGCGGCGAAGAAGAAGCGGCAACAGGTCTTCATGAAACGAGCTCGATGAAGGGCTCTCTGGCGACCGCGGCGATGAAGGTGGTTGGTGGGAGTTGGTTGGCGGTATGAGTGATGAAGAGCGGCAGACGCCGCGAAGACGGATGCTGCGGTACATTGCAAAGAGCGCTGCGCCCCTGAAGCAGGCGCTTCAGGCTTTGGCGAACCGGAAAAATACCACCGAGCAGAGCGAGCGCCCCCGTGTCGTGCGTGGCGACATCGACTCGCTGCCGGCAGTTTATCTGGCGGCGGCCGTGCTTGATCCGCTTTACATTTTCGATGGCGCCGGAAGCATTCTTTATTCCAACGAGGCTGCGGACCTTGCTTTTGGGCCGATGACCAAGAGCGTTTCGCTGCGCCTGAAATTCCGCGCTCCCGAAATGCACGAGCTGGTCAGCCGTGTCATTTCAGGCGCGGAGGAATCGACGGCGATCAATTATTCGGAGCGTGTCCCGGTGGAGCGTGCCTACCGTGTGGTGGCGAGCCGCATCGGAAACGACACTGGTCTCTACGTGCTGATGTTCAAGGATCAGAGCGAGGCGCGCCGGATCGATCGGATGCGGGCAGATTTCATCGCCAATGCGAGCCATGAGTTGCGCACGCCGCTTGCCTCCGTCGCGGGCTTCATCGAGACGCTGCGCGGCCCCGCGCGCGATGATCCAAAGGCACGGGAGAACTTTCTGCAGATCATGCAGAACCAGACGCAGCGCATGGCACGCCTGATCGATGATCTGCTTTCGCTTTCGCGGCTGGAGATGAAGCCCTATCAGAAGCCGAACGCCCAGCTTGATGTGGTGGCGCTGGTCAAGGGGGTGATTGAATCCATGCGGCATATCGCCCGGGAAAACGGGGTCGAAATCGTTTCGGAACTTGGCGATGCGCCGCTGCTTGTGGCCGGGCATTCCGATGAACTGGTTCAGGTGTTCGAAAACCTGCTCGAAAATGCCTGCAAATATGGCAGTTCGGGCGAACGGATACTGGTCTCGGCGGATCAGGCAAGCCCCATGGACGAGGTGCGGGTCAGGGTGCAGGATTTCGGTCCCGGCATTCCCGAAGAACATATTCCCCGCATCACGGAGCGTTTTTACAGGGTCGACGTCGAGACCAGCCGCACGCAGAAGGGCACAGGTCTTGGATTGTCCATCGTGAAGCACATTCTGACACGGCACGATGCGCGATTGTCGGTCAAATCGGCATCGGGCAAAGGCGCGACGTTTGTGGTTCACTTCCCGCCTGTCCCACCATCTGGCACCGGCGCCGAAAGCGCCTGAAACCAGGCCCAGCTTCAACCGTCAGACTTTCATTTTCCCGCCATCACAATAACTTAGAAAGTGCGGGATATAGCGACGCCGGATCGGCCGAGGAGGAATGAAACCATGCAAAACCAGCACACCATGCGGTCCTTCGACGATGAGTTGAATTACCTGTCGGACCAGATCGCGGCGATGGGGGGATATGCTGAGCGCATGGTCGCGGAGGCCGTTGCAGCACTTGTGCAATCGGATTCCGGGCTTGCCCGCAAAGTGGTGGAAGACGACGCTTTTCTTGACGCGAAGGAACGCGAGATCGGCGAACGGGCCGTCATCATCATCGGCAAGCGCCAGCCGGTGGCCGATGACCTTCGGGAAATCGTCGGCGCGATCCGCATCTCCTCGGACCTGGAGCGCATCGGTGACCTCGGCAAGAACATTGCCAAGCGTGTCGTCGCCGTCACCGAAGGCAAGCAGCCCGTCCGTCTCTTTCGTGGGCTGGAAGCGCTGGCCAGCCTGGCGCTTACCCAGCTCAAGGAAGTGCTGGACGTCTATGCATCCCGTTCGGTGGAGCGGATCGGTTTCGTGCGCGACCGGGACGAGGAAATCGACGCGATGTACACGTCGCTGTTCCGGGAACTCCTGACCTATATGATGGAAGATCCGCGCAATATCACGGCCTGTACGCATCTACTGTTCTGCGCCAAGAACATCGAACGCATCGGCGATCACGCGACCAACATTGCCGAGACGGTGCACCACATCGTAACCGGACGTCAGTTGCCGCTCGAGCGTCCGAAGGAAGACCAGAGCCACAGCGTGGTTGCGGAGCCGGACGCGTAGGCGCTTCTTTAAAACCCGGTGCTGCTGCGCTCCGGCCCACGCTCTGCGCGCAGGCCGGAGCGTTGCGTCATGCATTGGCGACAGCAATCGCCTCAATCTCGATCATCGCCTGGGGCGTGTAGAGTGCCTTGACCTCGACAATGCTGTCTGCGGGGTAGGGCGCGGAGAAGAACTCCCGGCGCAGGGTGACGACATCGTCGAATTTCTGCATGTCGGTCACGAAGATGGTCACCTTGGCGATGTCGCTTAGCCTCAGCCCACCGCTTCTGAGCGCCCGTTCCAGGTTTTTGAAAGCGCGCCGGCCCTGCGTGAGAAAGTCACCTTCGACGATCTTGCCGTCATCGCCGTAACCGGCCTGTCCCGAGACAAAGACGAGATTGCCCGCCTGAATCCCCTGAGAAAGCAGGTAGGGGGCATAGGGATCGGGATCGGTGACAATTTGCTTGAGTTGCATGGCTGTTCTCCAGTCAGGTTATGGAGCAGCTATGAACTCCGCGTTGGCCTGTGACAAAAGGCGATTTCTCATCATATAAATGAGTTCTATTCATCTATAGCGGAGACGTATCTTGACCTGGATGCCGTTGCCGGCGCTGCGCACTTTTGTGGAAGTGGCACGGCTCACGAGTTTCAAGAGAGCGGCCGATTCACTCAATGTGACGCCAACGGCGGTCAGCCATCAGATCAGAAAGCTGGAGGAGCAACTGGGCGTCGCCCTATTCGAACGCCATGTCCGGCGCATATCGCTGACCCGGGAGGGCGCGCGCCTTTATCCGGTGCTGGATGAGGCCTTCGGGCGCATTGGCGAGGCGCTGGAAACGGTGCGGCGCGATGCCTCGCAGAGCTCTCTTGTTGTCGCGGCGACCATGGCCGTCTCGACGTTCTGGATTGGACCGCAGGTGCGTGCGTTTCGCGCGGCGTTTCCGGAATTGGGCTGTCGCATCCTCGCCTCCGATGATGTGGTCGACCTGTCGAGCGGGGATGCCGATCTTGCCGTTCGGTTCCAGCGAGATATTGATCCGAACCTCGAAAGCTTCGATCTTGCGCCGGGTCGGTTTGCGCCTGTGGCGGCTCCCTCGCTTGATCCGCAATCGCTGCAGGATACGCCTCTTCTGGCGTTCGAATGGGCTTCACCGCACCCTGAAGCACCCGATTGGGAGCGCTGGTGGCGGTCGGCTGGTCTCGGGCGCTTAAACGCCGGTCGCATCGTGTGGTTTTCGGATGAGGGCCACGCCGTGCAGGCGGCGATGGGCGGTCAGGGCGCCCTCCTTGCAAACCTCAGCCTGCTCGGGCGAGAGCTCGCCACAGGCGTTCTGCAGCGGCTGGATGGCCCGGTCATCTCTTATGGGCAATTCCGCCTTGTGCGCCCGCGCGGGAGGAAAAATTCGGTGCAGGAGGCCGTGTGGCAATGGTGGTGTTCCGCCCTTTCTGGAGCAGGCTGATCCCTTCGGGCAAAGAAAAACCCGGCTGCGACGATGCGTCAGCCGGGTAGTCCAGAGGAGAGTTTTAGCTGTATCAGCGGCTCCTGCGCCGCTCCGATGCTGGCTGGTAGGCAAGGCGGGAGTGATAGGTGCAGTAAGGGCCGTTTTCACCGGCTTCATTGCCGCAGAAGCTGAAATCTTCCGAGAGCGGATCGCCATTCGGCCACTTGCAGGTGGTTTCCGTGAGTTGCACGAGTTCAAGCTTGCGCGAGATGGGAACCACCACGTCCGCGGTTGGGCGAAGGTAGGTCCGCGCCACCGGCTCTTCATCGAACTGTGCCTGAAGGGCCGTCGCGCCAACACTGACCGTGGTCGGCCGGGCGTTGCGGGGGCGGCGCGTCGTGGTCGTGCCCTGGGTCGATGGCGCCGCCTTTTTCTGGCGGGTACGCGGACTGGTCGCGCGGCCACGGCTGGACAGCTTGAGGCGGTGGACCTTGCCGATCACGGCGTTGCGGCTGACACCGCCAAGCTGAGCTGCGATCTGGCTCGCGCTCAGGCCTTCCGCCCACAATTTCTTTAAGGTTTCGACTCTTTCGTCAGTCCAGTTCATCGGGACACGCTCCTGTCCAGCGTGCGGAATCCGAATCCATTCCCGCTCAGCCAAAGCCGAGGGAGCACCATATGATCATGGTAGGTGTGGTCCGCCGCACAAAATGTAGTCTTTTTGCTTGGGCTGAAACTACCTTATCGGCAGACTCCGTGACAAGAGTCCTTACCGTAAGCTGATTCGGTTTTTGGGGTTTTCCCCAATTTGCTGCTTTTTGCTGTCACTGAGCTGTCGTGCCTGCGTGCGTTGACAGGCAAGCGGAAACAACCGATAAATCTCACGAGTGCCGCCCCTTGGGCGGCATTTTGATTTCATTCTTTCGTACCCGTGGCTGTGCGGGGCGAAAACCAATCTCAGGCTCAGCGGAGACCGTGTGGATGCGTGAATCTGCGCTTTATGGAACTTATGCTCGTCAACCTCTCGCGTTTGAGCGGGGCGAAGGGTGCTGGATAGAGACTGCCGACGGCGATCGCTATCTGGATTTCGCCGCCGGTATCGCGGTCAATTCGCTGGGCCATGCCCATCCGCACCTTGTTGCCGCGCTGACGGAGCAGGCTGGCAAACTATGGCATGTCTCCAACATTTACGAGATCCCCGGCCAGGCCCGGCTCGGCGAGCGGCTGGTCGAAAACAGCTTTGCCGACAAAGTGTTCTTCACCAATTCCGGCGCCGAGGCGCTGGAATGCGCCATCAAGACCGCACGGCGCTATCACCACGTCAACGGGCACCCGGAACGCTACCGCGTCATCACGTTTGAGGGGGCGTTCCACGGCCGTACGCTGGCAACGATCGCAGCCGGCGGACAGGCCAAGTATCTTGAGGGCTTTGGCCCGAAGGTCGAGGGTTTCGACCAGGTGCCGTTCGACGATACGGAAGCGCTTCTGAAAACCATAGGCCCGGAGACCGCGGCCATCCTGGTTGAGCCGATCCAGGGCGAGGGCGGCGTTCGCCCGATCCCCAACGCATCGCTGCGGCGTTTGCGGGAATTGTGCGACAGGCACGGTCTGCTGCTCATTCTCGATGAAGTTCAGAGCGGCGTCGGGCGCACGGGCAAGCTGTTTGCGCATGAATGGGCCGAGATCACACCGGACCTGATGGCGGTGGCGAAGGGCATTGGCGGCGGCTTTCCGCTGGGCGCCTGCCTGGCAACGGCGGAAGCGGCCAAGGGCATGACCCCGGGCACCCATGGCACGACCTTCGGCGGCAACCCGCTTGCGATGGCCGTGGGCAATGCCGTGCTGGATGTCGTGCTGGAAGACGGCTTCATGGAGAGCATCAGCCAGAGGGGGCTGCTGTTCAAGCAGAGCCTGGCTGCCGTTGCGGACGAGTTCCCGGACATCGTTGAAGGTGTCCGCGGCGAGGGCCTTATGCTGGGCATCAAGTGCAGGGTGCAGAACCTGCGCCTTCTGGAAGCGCTGCGCGACCAGAAGATGCTTGTGGTGCCGGCCGGCGACAATGTGCTGCGCCTTCTTCCGCCCCTGATCATCACCGAGGATGAGATCCGCGAGGCAGTGAAACGCATTCACGACGCTGCCGCTGCGGTGAGGGCGACTGAAAAAGCCGATGCTTGAGAAAACCAGGGAGACGGGCATGGCCAGCGGTCTGCGCCATTTCATTGATCTTTCGACCGTTGATCCGCAGGACCTGCGGTTCATGCTCGACGATGCGCGGGCGCGCAAGGAACGCCTGAAAGCCGGCGAGCGTGAAAAGCCGTTCGAGGGCAAGGCGCTGGCGATGATCTTCGACAAGCCGTCGACCCGTACCCGCGTTTCCTTTGATGTCGGCATGCGCCAGCTTGGCGGCGAGACGATCATGCTCACGGGTGCGGAAATGCAGCTCGGCCGTTCCGAGACCATTGCCGATACGGCAAAGGTGCTGTCGCGCTATGTAGACGCGATCATGATCCGCACGACAGCCCATGAGCGTCTTGTCGAGCTGGCGGAAAACGCCACCGTTCCGGTGATCAACGGCCTGACCGACGACACGCACCCCTGCCAGATCATGGCCGATATCCTGACTTTCGAAGAGCATCGCGGTCCCGTCAGGGACAGGCTGTTTGCCTGGACGGGTGACGGCAACAATGTGCTGCACTCGCTGATCGAAGCCTCGGCTCGCATGGAGTTTCGGCTTAACATTGCCGTCCCTCCAGGCAGCGAGCCGATGGAAAAATATGTCGACTGGGCGCGCGCCAATGGTGGCCGGGTGACTTTCACGAAAACGGCCGAGGAAGCGGTGGCCGATGCCGACTGCGTTGTGACCGACACCTGGGTGTCGATGGGGCAGGAGCATCGCGCGCGTGGCGACAACGTGTTCAAGCCCTTCCAGGTGAATGAGGCGCTGATGAAGCACGCGAAATCCGATGCGCTGTTCATGCATTGCCTGCCCGCGCATCGCGGCGAGGAAGTGACGGACGAGGTCATCGACGGGCCGCACTCGGTGGTGTTCGACGAGGCGGAAAACCGTCTGCACGCACAGAAAGCGGTACTTGCATGGTGTCTCAACCGGTGACGAGCGAAACGAGGCAGTTGGGCGAATTCGGTTTTGCCGGCGACGATCACGTCGTTCCGTTCGACGTGGATACGCTGGATGTGCGCGGTCGCGCGGTCCAGCTTGGGCCCATGCTCGACCAGATCCTTGCCCGCCACACCTATCCCGAACCGGTGGCGCGGCTGCTTGCCGAAGTCATCGTTCTGACGGTGCTTCTGGGAAGCTCGCTCAAATTCGAGGGCAAGTTCATCGTCCAGACCCGCTCCGACGGGCCGGTCGACATGCTGGTGGCGGATTTCTCCACGCCGAGTTCCATGCGGGCCTATGCGCGCTTTGACGAGGCGCGCCTTGAAGAAGCGATCGCTGCAGGCAGGGACGCTCCCGAGGATCTGCTTGGCGCCGGCGTTCTGGCTTTGACGGTTGATCAGGGCTCCGACATGCAGCGCTATCAGGGCATTGTGCAGCTCGACGGCACCACGCTCGAGGACGTGGCACGCACCTATTTCCGTCAGTCCGAGCAGATCCCGACCGAGGTCCGTCTCGGTGTCGCCAAGATGGTGCTTCCGGGGGGCGAGAGCGGGCAGGAACACTGGCGTGCAGGCGGGTTACTTCTGCAGTTCCTGCCGGGGTCTCCAGAGCGCATGCGCGGCGTCGACCTTCCCGGCGGCGATGGCGACGAGGACCACGACGGCTCGACCCATCCCGAAGACGACGCCTGGCAGGAAGCGCGCATGCTGCTCGCCACCGCGGAGATGACGGAGCTGGTTGACCCCACGGTCGGCGCCGAGCGCCTGCTTTACCGTCTCTTTCATGAGCATGGCGTGCGCGTTTATGAAGGAGCGGACGTGCGCGACGACTGTTCGTGCTCGCGCGACAAGATCAGGTCTGTTCTGGACGGGTTCACGCCGGAAGAGGTGGCTGACAGCATCGAGGATGGCGTCATTCGCGTCACCTGCGAATTCTGTTCGACCGAATACGTGTTCGACCCCGGCGATTTCAGTTGATCCGCGTGGCGGCACCCGGCAGATCGAGCGAGAATGCCGGGATGTCCACGTCAAAGAACGCACCGCGCGGCCCGCGCATCGTATAGCGCCCGACCATGATGCCCGAGGGGGCGGTTAGCGGGCAGCCGGATGTGTAGGTGTAACTGTCGCCCGGCTGCAGCACCGGCTGTTCCCCCACGACGCCCTCTCCGCGCACCTCCTGTACCCGCCCCGTTTCGTCGGTGATGTGCCAGTAGCGCGCGACGAGCTGCACGGTCTCGGGCGAATGGTTCGTGATCGTGATCCGGTAAGCCCAGACGAAATGCCCGTTTTCGGGGTCCGACTGCGCGGACAGGTAGCTGGGTTCGGCGCTTACTTCGATCGATTGGGTGACAGCTCTGTACATGGTTCAAACTCGCCTTGCGCGCATCCGACGCAGGAAGGGTGGGTCCTTCCCGTGAAAGATCAAGAGCATAACAGAGATGACATGGCGGTTCATGTATGAGGTTCGATGATCTTTCATGACGCCATTGTGAGCGGCATGAGAGGTCGAATGGCGTTAAGCATGGGGCATTGAGGACAACGTGCTGGTGAAACATGCTTGACGGTTGGGCGCACCGAAAGATCGATCCCGGATTATCGGCCATGGCCGCTCAGCTTGCGGCAGCGGGGGTGCGCGCCAACGCTGTCACCTATGCGGGGCTTGTCCTGGGGTTGGCCGCCGCTGCCGCCATTGCATTTCAGGCTTACTGGGCCGGGCTCGCCCTCATCCTGGCCAGCCGTTTATGCGACGGGCTGGACGGAGCCGTTGCCCGGATACACGGCAAGACCGATTTCGGGGGGTATCTCGACATCGTTCTGGATTTTGCCTTTTACGGGGCCGTGCCGCTCGGCTTCATCATCGCCGATCCCGGTGCCAACGCAATCGCCGGCGCCGTCCTGTTGCTGGCGTTCTACGTGAACGGGGCGAGCTTCCTCGCCTATGCGATCATGGCGGAAAAGCGCAGGCTCAAGAGCGATGCGCGCGGTGAGAAATCGCTGTTCTTCACCACGGGGCTTGCCGAAGCGAGCGAGACACTGGCCGTATTCGTGGCCATGTGTCTCTTACCGTCCTGGTTCCCGGTTTTTGCCTACGGGTTCGCCGTGCTTACCGCCTACACCACCGTGTCACGCATTGTTCTGGCGGGCAGACGGTTCGGCTGAACCCGCTTCAGGTCGCGTCCAGTGCCCGTTCGATGTCAGTGAGAAGATCGTCACCGTCCTCAAGCCCCACCGAAAGGCGCAGCGTGCCGTCGCCGATGCCCAGTTCGGCGCGGGCCTCGTCAGACAGATTCTTGTGCGTCGTCGTGGCAGGGTGGGTAATCAGGCTCTTCGCGTCGCCAAGATTGTTGGAAATCTGGAAGATTTTGAGGGCATTCTCAAAGGCGAATGCGTCCTTCTTGCCGCCTTTCAGTTCAGCGCAGATCAGGGTCGAACCGCCCTTCATCTGCCGGGCGATGATATCTGCCTGGGGGTGATCCTTGCGTCCCGGGTAGATGACGCGGGCGACCTTGGGGTGGTCGGCGAGCAGATCGGCGATACGGCCGGCGCTCTCGGTCTGCTGGCGCACGCGCAGCGGCAGCGTTTCCAGCCCCTTGAGCAGAGTCCACGCATTGAAGGGCGAGAGGCTTGGCCCTGTATGGCGGAAAAAGTCCTGCAGTTGCTCGTCGATCCACTCCCTGTCCGAAAGAACAACACCGCCAAGACACCGGCCCTGACCGTCAATATGCTTGGTCGCGGAATAGACGACCACATGCGCGCCGAGCTCAAGCGGCTTTTGCAGAAGGGGGGTGGCGAAGACGTTGTCGACCACGAGACGCCCGCCAGCCTCGTTGGCAAGGGCCGCGACGCCGGCGATGTCGGCCACTTCAAGAGTCGGGTTGGTGGGGCTTTCAAGGAAGAAGAGCTTTGTGTTCGGCCGCACGGCGGCCTTCCAGTTTTCAAGCTTCGCGCCGTCGACAAGCGTTGTCTCGATCCCGTAGCGGGGCATCAGCGTTTCAACCACCCAGCGGCACGATCCAAAAAGCGCGCGGCCCGCCACCACATGATCGCCCGCCCTGAGCGAGCAAAGCAGCGCAGCGGTGACGGCGGCCATGCCGGAAGACATGGCGCGCGCCTCTTCGGCGCCCTCCAGCGCGCACATGCGGCGCTCGAACATGTCGACGGTCGGATTGGCATAGCGGGAATAGACGAAGCCCGGTTCCTCGCCCTTGAAGCGGGCTTCCGCCGCTTCCGCGCTATCATAGACAAAACCCTGCGTCAGATAGATCGCTTCGGAGGTTTCGCCAAAATGCGAGCGGGTGACCCCGCCATGAACAAGCGCGGTCTGTGCTTTCCAGTCGTTCTCGGAATTCTCTGTCATCGCTTCTACACCCAACAAAAAAACCGGCCGCGAAAAGCCGCATGCCGGTCCGGTGATCGAGCGCGGCCTTTTAGCGACTTCTTTAACGTGGCTGCAAGCCGACCGGCCAAATCACCACGGGATAAAGGTCCATTAGACCTTCAGGCGCCTTGCGTCAACGACAAGCGGCGCTAAACCTCGTTCAATCAAACCCTGTGCAAGGAGAGGGGCGTTGGCAAAAGCGGGAATTCTGCCGGACAAGGACATTGCGGCACTGTTCGACAATGGGGCGCTCGCCTCGGCCCACCCGCTGGATGGCGACCAGATTCAGCCGGCCAGTCTCGATCTGAGGCTTGGCACCATTGCCTATCGCGTGCGCGCCAGCTTCCTGCCGGGGCCGAACCACCGCGTTTCCGAAAAGCTCGAGAAACTCAAGCTGCACGAAATCGCGCTCGGCGAGGGCGCCGTGCTGGAGACCGGGTGTGTTTACATAGTGCCGCTTCTGGAAGGGCTCGATCTGCCAGATGGCATCTCCGCCTCCGCCAATCCCAAGAGTTCGACGGGCCGGCTCGATATCTTCACCCGTGTGATGACCGACAACGGGCAGGAGTTCGACAAGATCCCCGCCGGCTATTCCGGTCCGCTCTACATGGAGGTTAGCCCACGCACCTTTCCGATCGTGGTGCGCACCGGATCGCGCCTTTCGCAGATAAGGTTCCGCACCGGCAAGGCGCTGCTCGATGAAAGCGCGCTGGCGGACCTGCATGCGCGCGAGACGCTTGTCGCTTCGGACGACCCCAACATCACCGGCGGCGGTATCGCGCTTTCGGTCGATCTGAGTGGTGGCGAAAACGGCTTGATCGGGTATCGCGCAAAACATCACACGGCGCTCATCGACGTGGACAAGCGCGATCAGCACGACATCGCGGATTTCTGGGAGCCGCTGACCGGCGACGGTGCGGGCGGCCTGATTCTCGATCCTGACGAATTCTATATTCTAGTGTCGCAGGAAGCGGTGCATGTGCCGCCGCACCACGCTGCCGAGATGACGCCCTTCGATCCGCTGGTGGGCGAGTTTCGCGTGCACTATGCGGGCTTTTTCGATCCCGGCTTCGGGCATTCGTCCGCTGGCGGCACCGGCAGCCGTGCGGTTCTGGAAGTGCGCAGCCATGAGGTTCCGTTCATTCTCGAACACGGCCAGATCGTCGGCCGTCTCGTCTACGAGCGGATGCTCTCACGCCCCCGTGCGCTCTACGGCGCGGACCTGAAGTCCAACTATCAGGGCCAGTCGCTGAAGCTCTCCAAGCACTTTCGCATGCGCTGACCGCAGGGGTCAGCGCTCTTCGCGCGCCTTTTCGACAGTCAGTGCCTGCACCTCTTTGCGCAGGGCGCGGATTTCATTGAGGATGATCTCCTGCTCGGCCTGCAGGGCCGTGCGTTCTGCCGAAGCCTCTTCATCATGCTCGGCCTGCATGGCCGAGACGATGATACCGATGAACAGGTTGAGCACCGTGAAAGTGGTCGAGACAATGAAGGGGATGAAGAACATCCAGGCGAGGGGATAGACCTCCATCACTGGACGGACAATGCCCATCGACCAGCTCTCCAGGGTCATGATCTGGAACAGCGAGTAGGCGGAGAGGCCAATCGTGCCGAACCAGTCCGGAAAAGAAGCGCCGAACAGTTTGGTGGCCATGACGGCGAACACGTAATAGACGAGACCCAGAAGCAGCATGATGGAGCCCATGCCCGGCAGGGCCGCAATAAGGCCTCCAACCACCCGGCGCAATGACGGCACCATGCTGACCAGCCGCAGAACGCGCAGGATACGCAGGGCGCGCAGCACCGAGAGCCCGGCCGTTGCGGGCACGAGGGCAATACCCACCACCACGAGATCGAAAAGACGCCAAGGGTCACGGAAGAAACTCTGCCGATAAACGGCAAGGCGGGCCAGAAGCTCGGCGACGAACACGCCGAGAATTGCCTGATCCAGCGTCTGGAGCAGTGGACCGAAAGCGTCCATGGCCCGCTCGGAGGTCTCGAGACCGAGCGTAACCGCATTGATGATGATGAGAAGGGTGATGACCGCTTCGAAGCGGCGGGATTCGATCAGGCTCTTGAGCGATTGCACGTTTGGCAGTCCGGTTGGTGATTTGTAGAATTGGGCGGCAAACAGGTGGGATGGAAATGGGGCGACGTCAAGCCGTCCATAACAGTCTGGCCACAAGCGTGTGCTTCATGCGCACAGAGCAGGCAGGCGCGTCACGCTTTGTCACGTCAAAAAAAGAGGCAGGGAGCAGTGCTCCCTGCCTCGTTCATTCATTTGTGTTGGCGGTTCTCAGCCGATGGCTTCACCATCTTCGCGCCAGACGGAGATCACTGCCGAGCGTGGCTTTCCATTGCCGTCCGGCCAGTTGCCGCCCGGATGCTGGATGCCGACGAAGGCGACCTTCCTGTCCGCCGACCAGGTCAGGCCGGTCACCTCGGCGCCGTTCGGAGCTGTGAGAAAGCGGGCGATTTCACCGGTCTCGGGATTGCCCACCAGCATCTGGTTGTTGCCCTGCCCCTCGAACTCGCCTTCATTGCTGTCGTCGCCATCGGTCTGGATCCACAGCATCCCGTCGGAAGAGAAAGCCATGCCATCGGGCGAGTTGAACATGTTGCCTTCGTTGATGTTGTCTGAGCCGGCATAGACATTGTTGTAGGCCTTCGGATTGCCGGCCATGACGTAGAGGTCCCAGGTGAACGTGTCGGCGCCATGGTCTTCGCCTTCCGGCCGCCAGCGAACGATCTGGCCGAAATTGTTGGTCTCGCGCGGGTTGGGGCCGCCGACGGGCTGTTCATCGCCGCCGGCATTGGCCTTGACGCCGCGGTTCTTGTTGTTGGTCAGGGCGCAATAAACCTCGACCCGCAGCGGATTGGCGGCCACCCATTCCGGACGGTCCATCGTGGTGGCACCGACTTTCGATCCGGCCATGCGGGAGAAGACGAGGATTTCCTCGATCGGCATGCCGGTGGTCTCCGGCGTCAGGGCCAGCCATTCGCCGGTCATGTCGTCATTGAACCTGGCAACGTAGAGCGTGCCGTCCGAAAGCAGCCCGTCCGTCGGCTGGCCTTCGGCCCAGGTGCCATTGGATACGTAACGATAGATGAATTCGCCGCGCTCATCGTCGCCCATATAGACCACGACGCGCCCGTCGGCAGCCTGCACCATCTCGGCGTTTTCATGCTTGAAACGTCCGAGCGCGGTGTGCTTGACAGGCGTCGATTCCGGATCGAGCGGGTTGATCTCTGTCACCCAGCCGTGGCGGTTCGGCTCGTTGGGCTCTTTGGACAGGTCGAAGCGCTCGTCGAATTTTTCATAGGCGTAGCGGCCTTCGCCGCCGATACCGTAGCGCACTTCGCCTTCCGTGGCCTCGCGTTCGGCTGTCGTGCCGAAATAGCCGTTGAAGTTTTCTTCGCAGGTCAGATAGGTGCCCCAGAGCGTCTTGCCGGAGCCGCAATTGTTCATGGTGCCCTTCGGCGAGCGGCCTTCCGGATCGGCGTTGGTCCTGACCAGATCGGAGCCCGCGGCAGGGCCGTCCATGGTCATCGGCGTCTCATGCGTGATGCGGCGGTTATAGGGGCTGTCGAGCACCACGGCATAGCCATCGCCACTGTCAGCGATTTCCAGCACCGTCACGCCCTGCATGTTTTTGAGGAGTTTCACCTCGTCCGCATTGCGGGGCATGCCTTCCGCTTCTGCGGGGAGATTGATCTTCGGGTTCACATATTCGGAATTGATGGCAAGGATCGTCCTGTCGCCATCGACAAAGGTCTCCATGCCGTCCGTGTTCTCACCGAACACCCTGTCCGACATCTCGACCGGCACGCCCGTTTCGGGTGAATAGGCGCCTTCTGCATCCTTGAAGAGCGGGTCGCCCCAGCGCACCAGGGGCTTCCAGCTATAACCGGCAGGAACGTGAATTTCGTGATCGGTGGCAATCCCGATTGGCTCGAAATTGAACGTTGCACCCTCCGCCTTTGCAGACGACGTGGAAGAAAGGACGCCCGTTCCCATAACGGCTGCGGCGGAACCGAAGGCGAGCACACCGCCCAGGAACCCGCGACGCGAAATGGCGCGCTCCACAACGGCGTCGAAAGCGTTGTTGTCAGGGCGCGGGTCGCGCATTTCGTCGAATTCGTCCCACGACAGGCGAACGATATCCTGCTTGTTCATGACGGCAGTCCTCTGGCTGTTTGGCTGGATCGAGCCGCCTGTGGCGGCATCTGCCGGTAGTCGTAGCGAATGCGTGCGACAGGATTGTTACAGCACTGTGTCCAGGCGGCGAGACTGATGAGGAACAAATGGAAAAGGCCGACCGTGGCGTACGGTCGGCCTTTCAGATGATCTTCGCATTACCGGTTTCGGAGAGACTAGAACTTCACCGCGGTGTGGAAGGTGAAGGTGCGGCCTGGCGCATAAACAGGCTCGATGCCACCGCGGTTCGAGCTTGCGGCAAAACCGGTGCGCTCAAAGTAGGTTTCATCGAACAGGTTCTCGACGCCGACGCGGATGGTCATGTTTTCATAGGATGGAGGTGTCCACTCGGCATATGTGTTGACCACCGTGTAGGCTGGCTGGTCGTAAAATCCTTCTGCCGTGGCATACGCGTCGGAAATCTTGCCCGCCCATGCCAGTGATGCGCCGAGCTTCAGATTGTAGTCGGGGATCTCATGGTCGATGTAAAGCGTGGCCATGTCGCCAATTGGCATGAACGTTCCGCTGTTGGGCAGTGCTGAAACACCGCCCACTGTCACCTTGGCCTTGGTGAACGTGGCGCCGATCTTCGTATTCTCCCAACGGTAACCCGCATTCAGCGTCACACCGCGTGAGCGGGCCTCGTCCGGAGAATTGTGCAGCGTGCCGCCCGTTCCCCATTCATAAACGGGAAGACCGTCAATGCGCGTATCGAAGAAGGTGACGCCTGCGTTCCAGTTCTCGCCGCCGAAATTCGCACCCACTTTCAGGTTCTGCGCCGTGCCGGCGCTGAAGCCCGGGTCCGTGGCGAAACTGTCGTCGCGGGCATGCACATAGCCATAGTCGCCGATCACATAACCAAGCCAGGTGCGCGAGGCGCCGGCAAACACTTCGAAATGGTCGTTGAACTTATAGGAAACCGTCGCGTTCACGCTGGCACCGCTGTCGGAGAATTTGTGGTCGTTCCAGTCGGTGAAGCGATGCCCGTCATAGCGCACGCCGGTCGACAGGTTGAAGCCGTTGTCGAATTCGAAGCGCCCCTGCGCGAAAGCGCCGAGCTGAAAGGTCGAGAAGTCGCGGTAGCGGCGATTGTTGTTGCCGTAATTGTCGGTGAAATAGCCATGCCGCCCGAAGTCGACACCAGCGGTGATGTTGCCGTAGTCGAAGGTGAAACGGTTCTGGACCTTGCCGCCGAACAGATCTTCATCCAGGGCCATGTTGCCGTTGGTGCGGTTCTGGTAGTTCGGACGCCAGTAGTTGTTTTCGCTGTAATAGAGCGTCACCTCCGGGTCCCACATGTCGGTGGGGGCGGTGGTCGTGTATTTCAGGTTCACGGCATCCCGCGCGACCTCGAGCGGATGCAGCGTATCGCCGGCGAGCCCCATGTTCATCTTGATCAGGCGGTCGGCCTTGTCGCGGCTGCGCTCATAGCCAAGCTCGATGCGATGGCCTTCTGCTTCATAGCCGAGCTTGGCGAGAATGTTGCGGGCTGCAGGCTCGGTGCCGAGGATTTCCAGCCCGTCGCCGTTCTTGTAGTTCTTGCCGGTCGCACCATGGGTCATGAGGAACCAGTCGAACCCTTCATGCCGGCCATAACCGGCGGCACTGCCCGATAAGCCGCGGCCGTTCGTACCATAAGAGAGGCCGAGCCGGGCACCGAGGTTCTTTCCGTCTTCAAGCAGATCGAGTGCGCCGACGGTCTCGTAGCGGATCGCACCCGCTGCCGCGCCAAAGCCGGAATCGGCGGCGGCGGCGCCTGCTTCTACCTCGACGCGCTTGAGGAAGACGGGATCGACGACGTTGGAGCCCGTGTGATGCCAGCTTGTCGCGGTCTGCGGCACGCCGTCGACGCTGACAGCCAGGTGCGACTGTTCCATCCCGAGGACGTGAATGCGCTTGGAAGGGCCGCCACCGCCCGAGACGCTGATCGAGGATTCACGCGTGAAAAGTTCGGAAACATTGGTCGGTTGCAGGGTTTCCAGGTCTTCCTGCGTGACGACGGTTCCACCCGTCGCCTCGATATTCTCCTTGCCGTCGCTGATGACAGTGATCGTATCGAGGACGGTTGTGGTCGGGCTGTTTTCCTGCGCCTGCAATGCCGATGAAAGCGCAAGCAACGAAACGCCGGTAAGCGGCAGTATCCGCGTGAACGTCATATTCTTTCCCTGTTAATCCCGGCCGGCAAGCGCTTGGCCCCGGCTTGGCGGCCATAAGTCTGATGATGCAGCGGGCTGAAACCGGATGAAGCGCAGAGAGCGTGCATGCTGATGCAACCGTGCTGCGTCCGTACCCCACCGTAATCGCCCCCTCGCATGCGGACTTCCCAAGCCCCGTGCCGGGCGCCCATCGCCTGTCTCAGGTGGCGGGCTTGCTTCTCGCACCGGCACGGCATAATCTTGAGAAGATTAGTCATGTATATGTTTGGCCGCGAAAAGGAGTCGAGCCGAAAGAGTTTGTCGGGAACCGCAATTTCTTAGGCGCAAACGGCATTGTACCGGCCTGGTGCGGCTGCGCCGGATCGATGTCAGGGTCATTGAATGCAGTACACATCACAGGAACTTTTTGTCGGTGCCATCGAGGGAGTGTCGAACTGCACGTCCGATACGCGTGAGTTGGGCATCTGGCCGAAATTCATGCTGATGGTGCTCTTGCAGGGCGCTCAGCACTTCGTGATCGATGAAAGACATTTCGTCATCGATGCGGGCACCGAGGAGGCGAGCTCTCCGGTTGTGTTCCTGCTGAACGTGGCCAAGGACAGCCGATTACGCTTCTTCAACGACAGCCGCACCCCGTTGCGCAAGGTCATGATTTCGGCGCCATTACCCTGGTTGCAGCGTCTCTTCGACACACGGGATGAGGCGCAGAAATCGGCGTTGCAGAGCTTTTTTGCGCAGCACCTCGCCCACTTTTCGTTTCAGCCCGGCCAGCACATCGTGCAATCGGCTCAGAAGATCATGCATCCACCGCCTGCGCTGGAGGGCGAGTTGACTTCCCTTTATCTGAGAGCGCAGGGGCTCGACCTGATGTGGCAGTCATTGCTCACAATGCTGGCTGACAGGAAGGAACACCTTCCCGCGCCGACACTCATGAGCCTGCGTTATTGCGAGCGCGCACGTGATTTTGTCATTGGCAATCTGGACCGGGAACTCACCATTGGCCTGATAGCCGGCGAAGTTGGCTGCAGCGCGTCCACGCTGCAGCGGCATTTCAAGACGCATTTCGGGATGACGGTCTTCGACTTCATTAGGCAGAAGCGTCTCGAGGCCGCACGCACGGCGCTTGCCGACGATGGCATCCCGATCTCGCACGCAGCGCATCTGGCTGGCTACAACAACATTTCAAGCTTCACGACGGCCTTTCGAAGGGCATATGGCGTGACGCCGAAACAGGTGCGTGTTTAGCGCAGTCCCAGGAAAAGTGGAAACCGGTTTTCCGTCGATGCGCCGGGCAGAAAACCCGGCGCGACATTCAAAACGTGACGCCGAGTGTCGCCTTCAACCTTCGGTCACCGGCATGGGATGCGATCCTTCCGGAATAGGACAGTCCGGGATCGTGCGGATCGTTGCAGCGATGCAGGATCCCCCGCTGCAATAAATATTTATATCTCTTTGAACATATGATCAAAGAAAGAGACTAAAGAATCAAAAACACCGCCGAACAGGTCGTAATATAGGTATAAAATAGTTTGCCGATTTAATCGAATCATTACAATTGTTGTGCAGCCCTTCTATGCGGGTGGGTGGCTGAATGAATTCCTGATTCAGGAGTTTGCTGAACCATGAGGGGACAGCATGCGAACTCATTTCCTATTCGCAATGACCGCCCTGGGTGTATTTTTAGAAACCTTAGAGCCGGCTTCCGCAGCCACCGCCACTGGCTCGATGAATGTCCAGATACAGATCATTGCCGAGTGTCTCGTCACGTCGGCTACGGATCTCGATTTTGGCACTGAAGGCATTATTGCTTCTGACATTGACCAGACCAGCACGATCTCGGTTCAATGCACTGACGGCACCCCTTACAATGTAGGGCTCGGGGCGGGAGCCGGCAGTGGCGCGACCGTCACCAACCGACTGATGACCGGACCGGCCTCCGCCACGATCGGCTATGCGCTCTACCGGGATTCCGGACGAACGCAGAACTGGGGGGAAACGGTCGGTACCGATACGGTTGCCGGTACCGGAGACGGCAGTGTTCAGGCAATTACGGTGTATGGCAGGGTGCCCGCGCAGGCCACGCCGGGAGCCGGCACCTACACCGATAGCGTCACCGTCACCGTTACGTACTGATCCAGAGCAATTCCAGGAAAAGTGGGAATCGGCTTTCCGTTCGGAATTGCGCAAAACAATAAGATAGAGCGTCTCCGCGAGTCAGCGAAAAGCAAAAGCGCTCTAGGTCCTGACCCTAGCCAGGAGGGAAAACGCCATGCGAACCCTGCTTACAGGCCTCGGTGCGATCGCACTTTTCGCGCTGTGTGGTCTATCGCCTTCGAGTGCGGCCTCGCTAAGGGTTGCGCCGACGACCGTCGACATGATCGCACCCGACAGCGCCGCGGTTCTCAATCTTCGAAACGAAGCAAATCGACCCATCAACGTTCAGGTGCGCGTCTACAGATGGACCCAGGAAGGCGGTGTCGACCGACTCCAGCCGACCAGGGACGTTGTTGCAAGCCCTCCCGCGACCCAATTGCCTGCTGGAGCCGACTATGTTCTCCGCATTGTGCGGGTGGCCAGGCATCCCGTGCAGGGAGAGGAGAGCTATCGCGTGGTGGTCGATGAACTGCCGGACCGGGCCCGCCAGAGGGCCGGAACGGTGAGCCTGGTGGTCCGGCATTCGATCCCGGTCTTCTTCAGAAGTGAGAATGCGGGCGCGCCTCAGGTTGCCTGGAGTGTCAGCCGGAGTGGAGCGACACTGATGCTTGTCGCCCGGAACAATGGAGCTGGCAGGCTCCGGCTTTCGGACGTCAGGATCAGCCAGGGCGCGAGGCGCATAGGAAGACGTGACGGGTTGGTCGGCTATGTCCTGGGCGGGGCAACGATGCAATGGCCGATCGGAAGTGCCGGTAGCGTTGGGGGCGGGCCGGCGGCGCTGAGGGCACAGAGCCATCTTGGACCTGTCGAGGCAACGGTCCCGGTTCGCTAGCCGACTGACGGTCCTCGTTCTCCTTGCTCTGGTCGCATCGCCCGCAATCGCGGAAACTCAGGCAACCGATGCGCCGGCTCTGGAAACGGGGGCAACCAGCACGGTGGACCGGGAACTCTATCTTGAGGTCTTCATCAATGAGGAACCGACCGATTTGATCGGTGCCTTTGTGCATCGATCCGATGGAGAATTGGCTTCGTCGCCGGAAGAGCTGGCAGAGCTGGGCATCAGGCCACGCACCAAGGCGCAGGATCGCACCGGCCTCATCAGCCTGGACAGGCTGCCGGGCCTCACCTATCGCCTCGATGAAGCCGCACAGCGGCTTTATGTGTCGACCGGCGATGCGGGGCGGGCTCCCAGGGTGATCGATCTTTCGGTTACGGCAGATCAGGAGAGGCTCAAGCCCCGCTCAGGCACTGGCGCGGTGCTGAACTACGCGCTGTTTGCTGGTTCGAACGCGCTTTTCGAAGGCGATGGCGCGTTGTTTCGGGGTGTTTCAGGCAGCTTCGATGGCCGTTTGTTCAGCCGGTTCGGAACACTGAACCAGTCATTCATTGCTGAGTATTCCGACGGTGCTTTCAACGGCTTCACCCGATTGAACACCACCTGGGCGTATTCCGACCCGGAGCGCTTGCTCACCTTCAAGGCGGGGGATTTCATCTCCGGAGGATTGTCCTGGACCAGGCCGGTCTATCTCGGCGGTCTCCAGATGCGGCGCAATTTTTCATTGCGACCCGATCTGGTCAGTCTGCCCCTGCCGTCATTCTCCGGGACTGCCGCCGTGCCTTCGACGCTCGAAATCTATACGCAAAACGCCAGAACCTATTCTGGAGACGTGTCGTCCGGGCCGTTCAGGGTGGTCAACCTGCCGGTCTTCACGGGTTCCGGCGAAGCGCGCGTCGTTCTTCGCGATCGGTTTGGCCGGGAAACGGTGACAACCCTTCCCTTCTACACCTCCAGCATGCTCCTGCGCGAAGGCCTGCTCGACTTCTCGGTTGAGGCCGGGTTTCCGCGGCGCAATTTCGGCCTCAGATCCGGTGACTATGACGAACGCGTCTATGGCATCGCCAGCGTTCGCTACGGGCTGACCAACTGGTTGACGCTTGAGGGGCATGTCGAGCTTGGAGAAGACCTCGTGAATGCAGGCGCGGGAGTGGCATTCCCACTTGGAACCTACGGCGCCGCCTCCGTTGCGCTCGCGGGAAGCCGCAGCGGCGGCCAGACAGGTGGGCTGGTGAACGCAACGCTTGAACTGCGCCACAACGACTGGAGCTTTTACGGGCGCATCCAGCGCGCGTTCGATTCCTATCAGGATGTGGCATCGATCACCGCAGACCGGGTCTCAGCCGTAAGTGGGCTCCCGGTGTTCAGCGCGGGCGTGCCCCGGGCTGTCGACCAGGTCGCCATCGGCCTGCCCATGCCACTGGACCTTTCCAGTCTCAATCTCTCCTATACGCATCTGAAGGATGCCGACGGGGACAGAAGCCAGATTCTCGGCCTGTCATACAGCCAGCGTATATTCGAGAGGGGCAACCTCTATGCCAGTGCCTTCACGGATCTGGAAGACGACGACAGTTTCGGCGTCTTCGCCGGTGTGTCATTCCCTCTCGGCGGCGACGTTAATGTGACCTCCGGCGTCGAAAGCCGGCCGGATGGCGTGAACGGATTTGTCGAACTCGCCAAATCCGAAAAGCTGGAGAATGGCAGTTTCGGCTGGCGGCTCCGCACCTCTGAAGGAGAAACGCCGAACCGCAGGGCATCCGCCAGCTATCGCGCGTCCTTTGCGCGGTTCGAAGCGGGGATACAGCAGCACGACGATAAAACCAGGGCGACGGTGCAGGTCGATGGGGCCATCGTGGTGGCCGGCGGAGGCGTGTTCGCCACGAACCGCATTGACGATGCGTTCGCGGTTGTTGATGTCGGGGCGAGCGATGTCGTCGTGAAGCACCAGAACAGGCCGGTGGGCAGGACCAATCGGCAGGGCAGGATCCTTGTTCCCCGTCTGAATTCCTATGAGCGCAACACCGTGTCCATCGACCCGGAAAATCTCCCGGTGGACGCCAGTGTGCCGGCCACCAGAGAAGTTGTGGTGCCTGCATATGGCAGCGGTGTTGTGCTGGATTTCGGTGTCTCGGACACCCCGAACGCAGCCCTTGTGGAGCTGGTCGATGCGGATGGCATTCCTCTCCCGGTGGGCCTGTCCGGCAGGCTACGCGATGGGGACGAGTTCGTCGTGGGCTATGACGGTCAGGCCTATCTGACCGGACTTCGAGCCCGGAATGCCCTCACGGTTCAACGACAGGACGGCACGTCATGTTCCGCAGAATTTTCCTACGAGCCCGACCCGGGCAGTCAGGTGACAATCCAGGGTGTCACATGCAGATAGGTTTCCTCAACAAACGGGTGCTGGCTGCGGCAATACTCGCCTGTCTGGCCAGTGGCCATGCGAAAGCACAAAGCTGCAGCTTTGGCATATCCGGCATGAGTTTCGGTCAGATCGATACGCTGTCCGGCGCACCAGCCGACAGCTCCACCTCAATGAGCATCAACTGTACCGGCCTGCCGTTGACGCGCATACTCATATGCCCGGGAATTGGCAGCGGCAGTGGCGGTGCAACGGCTTCAGCGCGGCAACTGGCTTCTGGCGGCAACCAGCTCAACTACCAGCTCTACGTCGATTCCGGACGCAGTGTGGTCTGGGGATCAAATTCGTGGCCATTTGCGCCGGGGCCGCCGGCATATCCGCTGACACTCAGTGTTCTGGGGCAGGGCAGCGGAACCGTCATAATCTACGGACGATTGTTTGGCGGCCAGGCAAGTGCGCCGCCCGGATCCTACCTGTCCTCATTTTCCGGAAGCGACGTCGAGATTTACTACCGCTACACCACTTCCAGCGACTGCAGCACGTCCCTTGGCAATGTCGAGCGGCCAGGGTTCACCGTGTCAGCGACGGTGCCGGCAAATTGCCAGGTGAACACCCAGGATGTCGACTTCGGTGCACGGGGCGTGCTGGCCACAAATGTCGATGCGACGGGTCAGGTCGACGTTACATGCACACCCGGCAGTGCCTACACGATCTCTCTGGATGGCGGCAATGCGGGTGCCCCGCCAACACAGCGGGAAATGTCGAAGGGAACGGAAACCGTGATCTACGGTCTCTACAGGGATGCCGCCCGCAGCCAGCCCTGGGGGAGCACGGCAGGCACGACGGTGTCCGGCAGCGGCAGTGGAAGCGGCCAGAGTTTTACAGTCTACGGACGTGTGCCCCCACAACACACCCCATCGCCGGGAACCTATGTGGATACGGTGGTCGTGACGGTCACCTATTGACGGGAATGTGCAGCCACCGGATCGCCAGCAGGCCCGTGGGCTGGTTTCGACGCCGGCTTTGTGTGATCATCCAGAAGGGGAGAATGGGAGAACCTCAACAAGATGCGTAAAGCACAGGCTTCGCCTGACCGGCGGTGTGCAGGGCGGAGTGCGGGTTAGTGGAAACGCCGCAATCGCCTGCCTTACGGTCCTATCATTCATGGATCGCCAATGAGACGCTGGAGGACTATTCGCTGCGCTATGCGGCGCGGTCGTTCCGGCGCTGGTCTCCGTTCGTCATCGCCAACACAGCGCTCGGCGGCATCTCGTTTCTGGCTCTGGAGGCAATCGGCGGGGCGATCACGCTCAGCTACGGGTTCGCCAATGCGTTTCCCGCCGTTCTGATCACCTGCCTGTTCGTCTTCGTGACGAACCTGCCCATCGCCTATTATTCCAGCCGCTACAACATCGACATGGATCTGCTCACGCGCGGAGCAGGGTTCGGCTATATCGGCTCCACCATCACGTCGCTGATCTATGCGACCTTCACCTTCATCTTTTTCGCGCTCGAAGGCGCGATCATGGCGCAGGCGCTGAAGCTGTTCGCGGATGTGCCGCTGGTGCTGGGCTACATCATCTCATCGCTTGTCATCATTCCGATCACCTTCATGGGCGTGACGATGATCAGCAAGTTGCAGATGGTCACCCAGCCCATCTGGATCGCAATGCTGCTTGCACCTTTCATCTACATCGCGGTCGGCCATCCCGAAACGCTCGATCAGTGGATGGCGTTCGCCGGCAGCGAAACGCCGGATGGCGGGTTCGATGTGCTCGCCTTCGGTTCCGCCATCGGTGTTCTGTGCGCGCTCTCCATCCAGATCGGCGAGCAGGTGGATTATCTGCGCTTCCTGCCCGACAAGACGCGCGAAAACCGCTGGCGCTGGTGGGCGGCGGTCATCTCCGCCGGTCCCGGCTGGATCGTGGTCGGCGGTTTCAAGATCCTGTGCGGCAGTCTTCTGGCCGTGCTTGCGGTCTCTGCCGGCCTCTCGCCATCGACGGCGCTCGAGCCGATCCACATGTATATCAAGGCCTATGAATATGTGAGCGACGACCCGCGCACCGTGCTGGCGCTGGCGGCGATCTTCGTTCTCATTTCACAGGTCAAGATCAATGTGACGAACGCCTATGCGGGTTCGCTCGCCTGGTCCAATTTCTTCTCCCGCGTCACCCATTATCACCCCGGCCGCGTGGTCTGGCTGATCTTCAACATCCTGATCTCGCTGCTTCTGATGCTGCTCGGCATCTTCCAGACGCTTGAGCTGGTGCTGGCGGTCTATTCGGTCATCGCCGCCGCCTGGATCGGCTCCATCTTCGCCGATCTCGCCATCTTGAAGCCGATGGGCGTCAGCCCGCCCTTCACCGAGTTCAAGCGCGCCTATCTCTACGATTTCAATCCGGTGGGCTGCGGGTCGATGGCGTTTGCCTCGCTGTTCGCGATCATCTGCTTCATGGGCAGTTTCGGCGATCTGGCGGAAGCCTATGCCGCCCCCATCGCCTTCTTCACCGCGCTCTCAAGCGCGGTGCTTATCGGCGTGGCGACACGCGGCCGCTATTATCTCGCCCGTCCGCGCGTGCCGCTTGCCGAGCCGGACAAGCCGGTGGTCCGCTGCGAAATCTGCGAGCTGGAATATGAGCGGCCGGACATGGTGCATTGCACCTTTTATCAGCGCCCGATCTGCTCGCTCTGCTGCAGTCTCGATTCCCACTGCCACGATGCCTGCAAGGTTCCCGGCGCAAATCTGGAAGCGCCGCATTATCTGGGCCGCGCCCTGCGCAGCAAGATCGCGCCACGCATGACGCAGCGCCTGCTCAAGGTGAGCGGCGTTCTGTTCTCGCTGGCGGTGATGACGGCTGCCGTCTTTCTGCTGACCTACCGCTTGATCGAGCCGACCGCGCTTCAGCCGCATGTGGAAAGCGGCGCGCTTCTCCTGCGGGTGTTTCTGGCGCTCCTGCCGCTGCTCGCCATCGGCGCGTGGTGGATCGTTCTTTCGCATGAAAGCCGCGAGCTTGCGGAGCGCGATCTGGTGACATCGCTTGAAAAGCTTCGGCAGGCGCAGCAGGAACTCGCCTCCAATGAGCGTCTGGCGGCAATCGGCCAGATCACCGCCACGGTCAGCCATGAGCTGCGCAATCCGCTGGGCACGATGGTCACCTCCGCCGACATTCTGCGCCGCTCGCTCAAGAATGCGGATGAGCCGGTCACCGGGGAGTTGCAGCGCCTGCAGCGCAATGCCTGGCGCTGCGTGCGCATCATCGAGGATCTTCTGGATTTCTCGCGCAAGCACGCGCCCGTCATGTCGCCCGTCGCCATCGACCGCTGGGTCAAGCAGCAATTGAGCGAAGAGGATCAGGAGATCGCGCATCTCATCACGCTCAAGCTCGATGCCGGTTGCGATGTGCTTGCCGATGCCGAGCGTCTGCGGCAGGCCTTCTCCAATGTTCTGCAGAACGCGGCGCAGGCCTGCGAGGAGCGCGGGAAGCAGAGCAGTCAGATCATCATCTCCACGCAGCGCCTGCGCGACCGGGTCTACCTGTCGGTGTCCGACAATGGCGGTGGCATGTCTCAGGATGTGGCAGAGCGCGTGTTCGAGCCACTCTTCAGCACCAAGGCGTTTGGCGTTGGGCTCGGCATGCCACTCGTCAAGCGTATCGTGGAGCAGCATGGCGGCGACGTGCTCATTGAGAGTCAGAAGGGTGTCGGCACCACCGTGTCGCTCGTTCTGCCATGCGCGGGAGAGCATGCGCCATGAGCGATCGCGAGATCGACCTTCCCGCAGAAGTCATCGGCGAACATCCGCTGCGCGAGACCACGCCGGCGGAAGACCATTGCGTCCTGATCGTCGACGATGACGAGGATTTCGCCGCAAGCCTGTCGGGCCTCCTGAAACTCGAAGGCTACAGGATCGTGGTTGCCCACGATCCGCAGGCAGCACTCGCTTTCCTCGAAGACGCGCGGATTGCGGTCGCTCTGGTCGATGTGCGGCTCGGCACCGGCAATGGCGTCGATCTGGTGCGCCAGATCCGCCAGCGCGAGCCGGACGTGGTGTGCGTGATGGTCACCGCCTACGCTTCCATCGACACGGCCGTCGAGGCGCTGCAGGCCGGCGCCTATGACTACCTCTGCAAGCCGTTTCACAGCGAAGACCTGCTCGCCACGCTCGCCCGCTGCTTCGAGCGCATTCGGCTTCTGGAAGAAAAGCGGCTGGCCGCCGAGCGGCTGGGGCAGAAGCAGCGCATGGAGGCGATGGGCCAGCTCACCAGTGGCATCGCGCATGACTTCAACAACATCCTCGCCGTTCTCCTGAGCAATCTGCGCTGGCTGGAGGAACGGCTGGCCGATCAGCCGGAACTGGCCGAACTGGTCACCGATGCGCTCGAGGCCACCAGGTCCGGTTCCGAACTCACCGACCGCCTGCTGCGCTTTGGCCGCCAGCGCGCGAAAGACATTGCGGTGGTCGAGCTTGGCGAGGCGCTTCCGCCGCTGATGCGGGTTCTGGGGCGTACGCTGGGGGACACGGTGTCCGTCACGCTCAATGTCGCAGACGGGTTGAACAGCGTGCTCATTCCCGCAGGGCAACTCGAGCCGAGCCTCGTCAATCTGGCGCTCAATGCGCGCGATGCGATGCCGGGTGGCGGCAGCCTGCATTTCGATGCGTCGAATGTGATCGTCCGCCCGGAGGATGCGCGCGTCGCTTCGGGGCTGTTACCGGGGCGCTATGTGCTTCTCTCGGTGCGCGATACCGGTCATGGCATGCCGGTGGCGGTGCGTCGCCGCGCGCTCCAGCCCATGTTCACCACCAAGCCGCCGGGGCAGGGCAGCGGTCTTGGCCTGTCGATGGTGGATGGTTTCGTGCGGCAGGCTGGTGGCCGGCTCGGCATTCTCAGCACGCCCGGCAAGGGCACCAGTGTCAATCTGTATTTGCCGGCGCACTATTCCTCGGACTGAGGCGCGAACATGTAACCGACACCGCGAATGGTCTTGATGAACTGGGTGTCGCGGGCATTGTCGCGCAGCTTGCGGCGGATCTTGCCGATCATCACGTCGATGCTGCGGTCATAGGGGTTCCAGTTGCGGTTGGCGACGATGTCGAGGATCTGCTCGCGCGAAAGAACGCGCCCGCGCCGCTCCACCAGCGCCGCCAGAAGCTGGAATTCCTGGCTCGTCAGACGCACCGATTCTCCCCGGGGCGAGGAAAGCTGGTGCCGTGCGGGATCAAGTTGCCAGCCAGCAAAGCACATGATCGGCGAGCGGCTTTTCTCCTGCGGTTCCGGCATGCTGATGCGCTTGGCAAAGCGGCGCATGACGGTGCGGATGCGGGCCAGAAGCTCGCGCGGTTCGAACGGCTTGGTCACGTAATCGTCCGCCCCCAGCTCCAGGCAGACCACCTTGTCGATCGTGTTGTTCTTGCCTGAAAGCATGATCAGCGGCAGGTCGTGCTGGGCGCGCAGACTGCGCGCCAGCGAAACACCGTCTTCGCCGACCGGGAAGGTCAGATCGAGAATGACGAGATCGAAGTCTTCATCCGCCATTGCGCGGCGCATGGAGCGCCCATCCTCGGCGCTGGTCACGGCATAGCCTTCGCTCGTGAGGAAACGCTGAAGAAAGCGCCGAAGACGCTGATCATCATCGACAACAAGTACGCGATGTTTTTCGTCCGTGATCCCCATGGCTCATACGATAGTCGCAAACGGTTGCATCGGTCGAGAAGGGAGTTTGCTCCGGTCTTTTGGAAAATGCGCCTTTTGTATCCGGCCAAAGGTAACCGGGGCGGGCACGACGCTGGCGGCTCTGGATGCGCCGATGGCAAATGACTGAAATGGCGTGCTTATTTCCGGCTGTTCAAGCGCAAACGAATTCTCAGGAATGTCCCCGGCCGGTTACAAAAAATTACAAAGCGGGCGTTCTCCAGAGCCAATCGGCTTACAGTCCAGACCTAATCTTCTCCGGCACGGTTTCGTCCGGTCGCATCTTGCGGGCGGGCGCAAAAATGACGGGGGGCTCGACACTGGAACCTCCGACTGGCCGTTCAAGAGGAGGAGACCTATGCCTAAAACAGTGTTTTCAGTCGATCTCAACAAGGCACCCGAGGATCAGGCGATCAAGACGCACAATCGCTGGCATCCCGACATTCCGATGGTTGAGACCTTCAAGCGCGGTGAAGTGTTCCGCGTCGAGTGCTACGACTGGACCGGTGGTCAGATCGGCAACAATGACAGCGCCAACGACGTGCGCGATGTCGACCTGACCCGCGTTCACTATCTGAGCGGTCCATTCGGTTTCGAGGGCGCAGAGCCAGGAGATCTGCTGGTCGTCGACATTCTCGATATCGGCGCAATGCCTGAATCCGAATGGGGCTTCAACGGCCTGTTCGCCAAGGAAAATGGCGGCGGCTTCCTGACGGAGCACTATCCGAACGCAACCAAGTCGTGCTGGGACTTCCAGGGCATCTACACGACCTCGCGCCACATTCCGGGCGTGCGCTATCCGGGCATCATTCACCCGGGCCTGATCGGCTGTCTGCCCGATCATGCGCTTCTGGCCGAAGCGAACCGCCGTGAGGAAGAGCTGGTTTCGACCGATCCGAACCGGGTGCCGCCGCTCGCAGCACTGCCTTATTCCGACACGGCGCTCATGGGCCAGATGTCGGGTGATGCAGCGCGCAAGGCGGCTGCCGAAGCATGGCGCACCGTGCCGCCGCGCGAACATGGCGGCAATTGCGACATCAAGAACCTGTCGCGCGGCTCGAAGGTCTATTTCCCTGTCTATGTGAAGGGTGGCGGTCTCTCGATGGGCGACATCCACTTCTCGCAGGGCGATGGCGAAATCACCTTCTGCGGCGCCATCGAAATGGCCGGCTGGATCGACATCAGCGTCGATGTCATCAAGGGCGGCATGGCGAAATACGGTGTCGTCAACCCGATCTTCAAGCCGAGCCCGATCGATCCGCATTTCGACGATTACCTGATCTTCGAAGGCATCTCGGTCGATGAGCACACGGGCGAACAGTATTATCTGGACGCGCATGTGGCCTATCGCCGGGCCTGTCTCAACGCGATCGAGTATCTGAAGAAGTTCGGTTACACGGGCGAGCAGGCCTACAGTATCCTCGGCACAGCGCCGGTGGAGGGCCGAATAGCCGGCATCGTGGACATACCGAATGTGTGCGCCACGCTCGCCATTCCGACAGCGATCTTCGATTTCGACATCAATCCAAATTCGACCGGGCCGACCAAACAGGTCTCCGGCGTGGATGTCGCGCGAACAAGCTGACGCCTGAACGGGCATATTCAATGAAACAAACGGGACAGCCGGGGTGGGACCCGGCTGAACCCGCCTTTCGGGAGGAAGAGCTGCCATGCTGCTCGGGTTTGCCTTGCTTTACGTCGGCGCCGTCCTGTTTCTCAACGGGCTGTGGCTGATGGGAAAGATCGACGACAGGGAGATTGTCGTCATCAATGTCGTGTCCGGCTTCGTCACGCTCTGCGTCGCGCTGGCTTCGGCATTCGGCGCTGCGGCGGATGCTGCGTCGATCAAGTCTGCGGCGCTGACGCTGCTGTTCACCACCACCTATCTCTGGGTCGCCTACAACCGCGTGGTCGCGGTCGATGGCCGCGGGCTCGGCTGGTTCAGCCTGTTCGTGGCGATCACCGTCGTGCCCATCGCGATTGAAGGGCTAGCCGGCGCGCAGACCTTCACCGACACCTGGCTCGGCCTCAACTGGGCCATCTGGGCGGTGCTCTGGTTCATGTATTTCCTGCTGCTTGCCTTGAAGCGTCCGATCCTGCAGGCCACTGCGGTCGTCACGCTCCTCACGGGCATCGTCACCGGCTGGCTGCCGGGGTTCCTGCTGCTTCAGGGAATGCTCTGAGCTTTTTCGTGCGGCGGCGTCAGGCCGCCGCACCATGCGAGACAGAATTTTCGGAGACCAACATGCCGCTTTACAATTACGTTTGCGAAGATTGCGGACCTTTCGACGAGTGGACGTCCATGGCCGATGCAGGCAATGCATGCGCCTGCCCGAGCTGCCAGACGCCGAGCAACCGCGACGTGGCCGCACCGAGCCTCAGCCTGATGAACGGCACACTCCGGCGCGCGCTGGCGCGCTCGGAAAAGAGCGGCAGTGAGCCGCGCGTGGTCAAGAAGGAGCATCTGGCCGGCTGCGGCTGCTCGCTGTGCAATATCGGCAAAAAGGGCCCGCCTTCTCCGCGCAAGAAGTGGATGATCGGCCACTGCTGATCCAGGCACACGGCCTCGCGAGGCAGGCGGATGCGGGGTCGTCTCCTGTATCCGCCAGCCTGAGAGTCGCTGTCCAAAAGGGCACGGCGCATTGCCCATTCCGGCGATGTGCTGTCCCTCGAACGCGCACCGAAAGCGATAGTGTCCGGAGGTGCTTGGGTGAGCCGCGCAAAACCCATGCGGCCTGCTCTCGATCTACATTGGAGGCGATGGCGCCGGGCTGGGATCGCAGCTCCTGCCGGTGCGACAGTGGCGACCACGCTTGCCATGACAGCCGCCTTGATCGGCGGGCTGATGGGCGCCAATGAGGGCGTGGGCTATCTCCTTTCCTCTGGACAGGAGAACGCCGACACGGCCACAGTGATCGGCATGGTGCTGCTCCTCTTGCTCATGGGCTGGAGCTTTTATGAACTGATTGAAGCGTTGCGGCGTCGCATGGACGCGCACTTCGCGGAAGGGTAGCGGATGACTGTGAACGGTCGTGTCTTCCTGTGCGTTCTGGATTCGGTGGGCATAGGCGGCGCACCGGATGCCGAACGGTTCGGCGATGCCGGTTCCAACACGGTTCTGCACATCGCCGAAGCCTGCGCCGCAGGCCGGGCTGAGGAAGGACGTTCCGGCCCGCTTCATCTGCCCAGTCTTTCCGCGCTTGGCCTTGGGGCCGCGCTCGAACTGGCCTGCGGCCAGTCTGCGCCGGGGCTTTCCGAGCCCGAGGCCGATGCTTCGTGGGCAGCACTTCAGGAAGAAAGTGCGGGCAAGGACACCCAGACCGGACACTGGGAACTGGCGGGCCTGCCGCTCGCCCGGGACTGGCACTATTTCCCGCACGAAGTTCCAGCCTTTCCGGAAGAGGCGATGGCGCGCCTTCGTGAGGCGGGCGGGCTGGAGCGCACGCTCTTCAATGCGCATGGCTCGGGTTCGGACGTGCTGGAGCGTTTTGGGGCGGAGCACGTGAAGACCGGCGCGCCGATCGTCTACACCTCGGCGGACAGCGTGGTGCAGATCGCCGCGCATGAGGAGACATTTGGTCTCGAACGGCTTCTGCAACTCTGTGAGGCAGCGGCCGAAATCTTCCATCCCATGAATGTCGGGCGCATCATCGCCCGGCCTTTCGTGGGGGATGCGGAAAGCGGCTTTACCCGCACCGCCAACCGGCGCGATTTCGCCATCGCACCACCCGGAGAAACAATCTGCGACCGTGTGGTGGCCGCCGGCCGCACCGTGCATGCCGTGGGCAAGATCGGCGACATCTTTGCCGGCAAGGGCATTTCCCGCGTGCTGAAGGGGCCGAGCGACGATGCGCTGTTCGACCGGCTTCTGGAGACCGTCGAGAACGCAGCCGATGGCGATCTCGTCTTTGCCAATTTCGTCGAGTTCGACAGCCATTACGGTCATCGCCGCGATGTGGCGGGATATGCGCGGGCGCTGGAGTGGTTTGATCGCCGCCTGGCCGGGCTTCTGCCAAAACTGCGCCCCCGCGATCTGCTCATGCTGACCGCCGATCACGGCAACGACCCGACCTGGACAGGCACGGACCACACGCGCGAGCGGGTTCCGCTGCTTCTCGCCGGCAATCCGAGGCCGTGGCGGGGGAGCGCCGGTGTTCTGCCGTTCAGGCAGGTGGCGCAACTCGTGGCAGACCACCTGCTGAAGGGTGAGGCCTGACGTTTGGGCCGAAGTGAAGGAGCACTTCGGCAACGCGACATTTATCCGGGCAGACATTTCTTAGAAGAAGTGCATCCGACACAGGCGGAAACCGCAGTTCGGAGGAGAAGCAGGTGGAAGGTATTCGTTTCGAGAACACCCGGTTCGATCCAGATTTGATAGCGTTTCATGGCATCGCTCAGCAGATGGCCCGGTCTGTGGGAGACACTGTGGATTTGAGCATCGAGAAAAAGCTCGCGCAGGTGCAGGTTCCGGTTCTGGATGTTTGACGCTTTTGGACAGGCTGACATCCGGAGCGTGCCAAGCCGGGATTAGGGTCCTGACCCTAAGACAGCCGCGTCCAGTTCGGGGTTGGCTCTCTGCGCCCGTCAGGGAGAACGGCCAGGCGTTCTTTCCGACGCGTAGCAGGAACTGCTGTGGTTCCTGCTCGGCCGGCCCCGCGACGTCGCCTCGACACCGGAAAAAATATGCACAACTTCCCACCCACGCACTTATAAACCCGCTCGCCGGCTGGCAGGAGAGCGGACCCGAGGCGACCTGTAAAGCTCTCGCCGTGATCTCCCAGATATTCTAGAAATCCTTTTCTTTCAATTGGTTGCGATATCTGGATCGCGTCAGAATTTCTGGCTGTGATCTTGTCTGGCGCCTCCGCCATCGTGTGCGGAATTTGCGCGCGGCTCCGACGAACCCGTGAAGGGAGCGGACGAGAACGGATTTACAATCGTGATCCTATTGCTATGATGTCAGACCAATTTGGATGGTGACATGGCAGGCATCAGAGACACCTCGATCATAACAGCATTGCCGGCGCAGGACCGGGTCCGCCAGGTCACCGATGCGGTTGCCGCCTATATCGAGCGGGCCGAACTGAAGGTCGGAGACCGTCTCCCGGCGGAGCGGGAGCTCATGTCTGCGCTGGGGGTCGGGCGGTCGACGATCCGCGAGGTCATCAGGCGCTTCGAGGCGCTCGGCGTGATCGAGACACGGCGGGGAAGCGGGAGCTATCTCCTGAAGCCGGTGGCGGCCGGCACCGTTCACATGCCGCTTTCTCTGAACACCGCGCGCCAGCGCGACGCCCTGTTGCAGACGCTCGAAGTGCGACGCGGCATCGAGGCCGAGGCCAGCGTGGTGGCCGCACGCCGGCGCACCGCAGCCGATCTCGCCAATATCGAGGAAAAGCTCGACGAGATGGAGCGCGTGCATCTGGCAGAAGGCACGTCCGGGCCGGAAGATCTGGCGTTTCACCTTGCCATCTACGATGCGACCCATAACCCGCTCTTCCGCCAGCTTCTGGAACAGATGCGCGAGGCCTTCGAGCGGTTCTGGGATCACCCGTTCGACCGCGAGGATTTCGCACGGCGCTCGTTTCCATTCCACCGCGAGCTGTTCGACGCGATTGTCGACCAGGACACCGCCATGGCGCGCGAGAAAACACTACGGATCCTCGAAGTGGTCGAGGAAGATATCAGGGAAATGTCCAGATGAGCGCCAGTTTGCACCCCGATGACATGGCTTCGCTGATCGTCGCGCATGACGAGGCGAATGCCTTCGATGCCGTCGTGCCTCCCATCGTGCAAACCTCGCTCTTCACCTTCTCCAGCTATGACGAGATGCTCCAGACCTATCGCGGCGAGAAGGTGCGACCTGTTTATACCCGTGGGCTCAATCCGACCGTTCGCATGTTCGAGGAGATGCTGGCGAAGCTCGAGGGTGGCGAGGACGCCATCGGGTTTGCAAGCGGCATGGCGGCCATCTCCTCCACGGTTTTGAGCTTCGTGAAGCCAGGCGACCGCATCGTTGCCGTGCGCCATCTCTATCCCGATACGTTTCGGCTGTTCGGCACGCTGCTTGAACGCATGCGCGTCGAGGTGACCTATGTGGACGGTCGTGACGAGACGGCGGTGGCGAAGGCCCTGCCGGGCGCGCGCCTTTTCTATATGGAAAGCCCGACAAGCTGGGTCATGGAAACGCATGATGTGAAAGCGCTCGCGGCGCTGGCCAGGGCGCAGGGCGTGGTGAGCGTGATCGACAACAGCTGGTCGAGCCCCGTTTTCCAGCAGCCGCTCACTCTGGGCGTGGACCTCGTGGTTCACTCCGCCTCCAAATATCTGGGCGGACACAGCGATGTGGTGGCGGGTGTGGTTGCCGGCTCCAGAGCGATGATCGAGCGCATTCGCGGTGAAACCTATGCCTATCTCGGTGGAAAGCTTTCGCCATTCGATGCGTGGCTGCTCATCCGCGGCATGCGCACGCTCCCGACGCGCATGCGGGCGCACGAGGAAGCAGGGCTGGAGATCGCGCGGCGGCTTGCGGCAAGCCCGGTCGTGAAGACCGTGTGCCACCCGGGACTGGCCAATGCGCTGCCGCCGGGTCTGAAGGGAACATCGGGGCTGTTTTCCTTCACCTTCCGCGAAGGGATCGACATCCGTGCTTTCGCCGACGGGCTTCGGCTCTTCAAGCTCGGCGTGAGCTGGGGGGGGCATGAGAGCCTTGTGGTGCCGGCGGAGATTGTCCTGCAGCAGAAGGCACAGCCCAATTCGGCAAGAGCGTTTGGCATCGATCCGCGATCGGTGCGGCTGCATGTGGGCCTTGAGGGAACCGAGGCTCTTTGGCGCGATCTGGAAGGAGCGATCAACGCGGCTTCCGGATCATGAAGCAGAGTGGGGCATCGGCCGAATGTGGAGGCATCGGCCGTGTGCTCAATGGGAGAGAGCAATGAAACAAGAAAAGGGGAATCCGATGAAAAAGTTACTGCTGGCGGCCAGTTTCGCCACACTGATGACGGGAACCGCCCTGGCCGACACGACGCTGAAGCTGGTGGAGGTCATCACCAGTCCGGCGCGCACCGAGACGCTGAAATCCATTGTCGGCAAGTTCGAAGAGGCCAATCCGGGCACGAAGGTCGAAATCATATCGCTGCCATGGGGCGAGGCGTTCCAGAAGTTCGCCACCATGGTTTCGGCGGGTGAAATTCCCGACGTGATGGAGATGCCCGACACCTGGCTCTCGCTTTACGCCAACAACGGCATGCTGGAAAGCCTCGAGCCCTATCTGGAAAACTGGGAGCACACGGAGAGCCTGTCTTCGCGGGCGCTCGAACTCGGCCGCGATATCGACGACACGGCATATATGCTGCCCTACGGCTTTTATCTGCGGGCCATGTTCTACAACAAGAAGCTGCTCGAAGAGGCAGGTGTTGCCGAACCGCCGAAGACCATGGCCGAGTTCCGTACGGCTTCGGAAAAGATTTCTGAACTGCCGGGCAAATATGGGTATTGCCTGCGCGGTGGTTCAGGCGGTCTGAACGGCTGGATGATGTTCGGGGCGATCATGGCCGGCTCGGATGTTTTCTTCAACGAAGATGGCACATCCACCGCCAACAGCGAGGGCTGGGTCGACGGGTTCACCTGGCTGATCGACATCTACAAGGACGGTCTTGCGCCCAAGGACAGCGTCAACTGGGGCTTTAACGAGATCGTCGCCGGCTTCTACTCCGGCACCTGCGCTTTCCTTGACCAGGACCCGGATGCGCTCATCGCGATCTCGGAGCGCATGAGCGCGGACGATTTCGGCGTGACGACCATGCCGAAGGGACCATCTGGCAAGACCTTTCCGACCATCGGCTATGCCGGCTGGTCGATGATGGCGGCGAGTGAGAACAAGGACCTCGCCTGGAAACTCATCTCCGCGCTGGAAGGGCCGGAAGGCAACAATGAGTGGAACAAGCGCACCGGCGCGCTTCCCGTGCACACTTCGGCGGAGAAGGACCCCTTCTATGCGAGTGCGCAGTTCAAGGGCTGGTTCGAGCAGCTGGAAGACCCGGATGCGATTCCGATCTCCATGCCGACCTATCTTGAAGAATTCGCCTTCTTCAAGGATTCGCTGGCGATCAAGACCACTCAGGAAGCGTTGCTCGGCGATATCACGCCGGAACAGCTCGCCGACCAGTGGGCGGACTATCTGACCAAGGCGCAGCAGAAGTTTCTCGCCAAGCAATAGCTCCTGCGGTGGACCTGCGGCCGGGGATGAATTCTCCCCATTCCCGGTCGTCTTCACCGGCACCCTCGCGCCCCGGCGCGAGGGTGTGACCGCGACCCGTTCAGCCGGAACCTGCCGATGACCGACACCAGTTCGACGGATATGAGAATTCAGCCGAAGCGCCCCCTCCTGCAGCGGCTTGCGGGCGCCTGCGAGCCCTATCTCTACAGCGCCCCGTCGCTTGTTTTGATCGCCACTGTGATGCTGGTGCCGCTGGCGCTGGGCCTATCCTATGCGTTTCGCGACGTACAGATTCTCAACCCGTTTTCAGGCGGCTTCATCGGTCTCGATCATTTCCGCGCGCTTTCGCAGGATCAGGCGTTCTACCGTGCCCTGCGCAACACGCTGTGGTGGACCGGCGCGTCGGTCTTTCTGCAGTTCTTTTTCGGCCTGATCCTGGCGCTGCTTCTGGACAAGCCGTTTCGTGGCCGGGGTATCGCGCAGGCGCTGGTGTTCCTGCCCTGGGCGGTGCCCACCTTCCTGACCGGCCTCAACTGGGCCTGGCTCTTCAATCCCGTGATCGGGCCGCTGCCGCACTGGCTCTTTGCGCTCGGGCTTCTGGATGAGCCGGGCAACATTCTCTCCAATCCGCAGCTGGCCATGTGGGGGCCCATCGTCGCCAACGTCTGGTGGGGCATCCCGTTTTTTGCGATTACGCTGCTTGCTGCGCTTCAGGCAATTCCGCGCGACCTTTATGAAGCAGCGGCCATTGACGGGGCGGGGCCTTTCCAGCGTTTCCGCTCGATCACGCTGCCTTTCCTCGCGCCGACGATTGCCATCACCGTGCTTCTGAGGACGGTCTGGATATCCAATTTCGCCGATCTGATCATTGTCATGACCAATGGCGGACCGGCCGACCGCACGCAGATCGTGGCGAGCTACATCTTCACACAGGCCTTCAAGCGCCTCGACTTCGGCTATGCCTCGGCGATCTCGATGGTGCTTCTGGTGCTGCTGCTCGTCTATTCGATGCTGATCGTGCTGCTGCGGCAGACCATGTTGAACAAGGACTGACGGCATGACGGCAAAATCCATGGTTCTCACCATCGCGCACCGGCTTGCCATTCTGGCCTATATCGTCTTTGCGCTCTTTCCGCTGTTCTGGCTCCTGAAAGTGTCGCTGACGCCCAACGACCTTCTCTATTCGGAAGGCGTGCGCATGTGGCCCTCCCGGGTCAGCTTCGATCATTTCCGCTTCGTCGTCGCGCACAGTGATTTCCCGATCTTCTTCCGCAACAGCCTGATCGTGGCCGGCTCCACCGCAATCGTGGTGACGATCCTCGCCTCGCTTTCCGGCTATGCGCTCTCGCGCTTCGCCTTCAGGGCAAAATACTGGATCGTCGCCCTGATGCTGCTCACACAGATGTTTCCGCTGGTGATGCTCGTGGCACCGATCTTCAAGATGCTCTCGCCGCTGGGTCTGACCAACAGTCTGACCGGACTGGTGATCGTCTATTCGGCCTTCAACGTGCCCTTTGCCACCTTTCTCATGCAGTCCTTTTTCGACGGGATCCCGAAAGATCTGGAGGAGGCTGCCAAGATCGACGGGGCAACACAGTTCACGGCATTCCGGCAGATCATTCTGCCGCTGACACTGCCGGGCATCGCTGCGACCATCGGCTTCGTCTTCACCGCCGCCTGGAGCGAGCTTCTGTTCGCGCTGATGCTGATCTCCGGCAATGATGCGGCGACGTTCCCTGTCGGGCTTCTTTCGTTCGTGTCGAAGTTCTCGGTCGATTTCGGGCAGATGATGGCCGCGGGCGTGCTGGCGCTCATCCCGGCCTGCGTCTTCTTCTTCCTCATCCAGCGGTATCTGGTGCAGGGGCTCACCGCCGGCGCGGTCAAAGGTTGAAAAGGAAACGTCATGGCTTCCATCGACATTCAGGATATCCGCAAGTCCTATGGCGCCGTGCAGGTTCTGCATGGCGTCGACCTGAACATCAGCGATGGTGAGTTCATCGTTCTCGTTGGACCTTCGGGATGCGGAAAATCCACGCTGCTGCGCATGATTGCCGGGCTGGAGGAGGTCACCGGCGGCGATATCGCGATCGCGGGCAAGCGGGTCAACGACCTGGCGCCCAAGGATCGCGACATTGCCATGGTGTTCCAGTCCTATGCGCTCTATCCGCACATGAGCGTGGCGGAAAACATGAGCTATAGCCTACGGCTACGCAAAACGCCGCGCGAGCGCATCCAGTCTGCCGTGTCGGCAGCGGCGTCGAAACTGGGGCTCGACCCGCTGCTGGAGCGGCGGCCCAAAGCGCTTTCGGGCGGTCAGCGTCAGCGTGTCGCCATGGGACGGGCGATCGTTCGCCAGCCCAAGGCGTTTCTGTTCGACGAGCCCCTGTCCAATCTCGATGCGCGGCTGCGCGAACAGATGCGCGCGGAGATCAAGAAACTGCATGGCGACCTTGGCGCAACGTCCATCTATGTCACCCACGACCAGATCGAGGCCATGACGCTGGCCGACCGCATCGTCGCCATGCATGGCGGGGTGGTGCAGCAGGTGGGCAGCCCGCTCGACCTTTATGACCGGCCCGCAAACCTCTTCGTGGCCGGGTTCATCGGTTCGCCGGGGATGAATTTTCTATCCGCGCATTATGTTCCGGGCGAGAACGGAGCGTCGGTGCGCCTGGGGGATGGCACGCTGATCGCGCTCGCGCAGAAATATGCGCTTGCGGCCGATGAGCCGGTTACGGTGGGAATTCGCCCCGAGCACGTGGAACTTTCCGATGCAGACGGAACAGGGGTGGATGCCGGCGTGGAACTGATCGAGCCGACCGGTTTCGGCACGATCCTGCATCTCATGCATCATGGATTGCCATTCAAGGTATTCACTGTCGACCGCACGCATTTGAACGCGGGGCCGGCGGTAAAGGTCTCTTTTCCGCCCGGGCATCTTCATCTCTTTGACGGTGAAGGCGACAGGGTCACTTCATAGGCTGGCTACGGCCCACAGGCACGGAACAGGTGAAATATGACCGGGGATCCCCCCGGGCTCGGCGCATGCTGCACGAGTGGCAGAGAGAACCACGGCTTCACAATGAAGCCGGTGGCCATGAGGCCTTCAGACGGATTTGGACAGCAATCCAGCCAGAACGTCGCGCCCGATTTCCCGGCCACGCTCCAGTGCTCCGGCCACACCTTTGCGGTTCCTGACCGACCGTGTCTGCTCCATTTTTGAAATTCCGGTCAGCGCTTCAATGTGAACGCGGAAGCCCACGATTCTCGGCATCATGCGGGCGATGTCCGCTTCAGAAATCCTGTCGAGCCGCCAAGTGCCGCCGATGCGGCGCTCGGAGAGGCGAACGATATCTTCCATCAGAGCACGCATATCCGCACCGCCCACCGGCTCTATTTCCCCGCGCAGATGCACCGCCTGATAGATCCAGGTCGGCACGTCCTCGTCTTCCACATACCACTCCGGCGACACATAGGCTGACGGGCCGTTGAACACCGCCAGCATCGGCCCCGGTACCATGACGTCTTCGGCCTGCGGGTTGATCCGCGCGATATGGCCGATAACGGTGCTGCAATCGTCTGCGTCGCTTTCGAAGAAAAGCGGCGTTTGTGTTGCTTCCATCGTGCCACGGCGGGAGGTCATGATCGTTGCGAGCGGATAGGCCCGCACAAGGTCGCGTGTCTCCGCGTCACCCGCGCGATAGAGAGGCGGTACATAGGGTCGCTGGATTTTCCCTGTCATTGCCATTCCTTCTGGGCCACTGCACCGCGCAGTGCAACGTAATGGCCGGGGGCTGCTTCGGTGAGGTGATAAGGGGCCTCAGCGCCGGCCGCGTCGTAGTAGGGGAGCTTGTCCATAGTGGCATCGCAAACGCCGTCGCTTGATGCCAGCCGCACCCCGTCCTGCGCCCGTTCCAGCCGTGGTGAAGCCGACAGCAATTGCCGTGTGTAAGGATGGCGCGGCAGATCGAAGAGCGCACCGGTTTCGGCCTGTTCCATGATGCGCCCCTTGTTGAGCACGTAGAGGCGCGCGCAAAGCTGTTCGACGATATGGAGGTCGTGGCTGATGAAGAGGCAGGCGAAGCCGAACTCGCTCTGCAACTGTTTGAAGAGCGCCAGTATCTGCGCCTGGATCGTGACGTCGAGCGCCGAGACGGGTTCGTCCGCGATGACGAGGTCAGGCTTGCTGATAAGGGCCCGGGCGATGGCGACACGCTGGCGTTGGCCGCCCGAAAGCGCGTGCGGAAAGCGCTGCGCCATCTCACGCGGCAGCCCCACCGCCTCCAGCATCTCCTCGGCTTTTGCGCGTTTCGCCGTCTCGGACATGGCTTTGTCCTGCCGCAGGCCCTCGCGCACGATGCGCCCGATCCGCATGCGCGGATTGAGGGAGGAATAGGGGTCCTGAAACACGAAGCGGATGCGGCGGCGAAGCCGGCGCTCCAGCGCCGGCGGGCAGTCATCCATGTCCTGCCCGTCAAAGACAATCCGGCCCCCGGCCTTGGAGACCAGCTTGCCGACCGCGCGGCCTATGGTGCTTTTCCCGCTGCCGCTCTCGCCCACGAGCCCCACGAACTCGCCGGGTTGCACCGTCAGGGACACGTCGCGCACCGCATGGGTCGTCGTGTCTGCCATAAGGCCGAAGAAGCGCTTTTCCCGGAACTCCACCCGCAGCCCCTCGACGGCAAGCAGGGGAGGGCCTTCCTCACCTTTGACCGGACTGGGCTCCCCAAGCTGCGTGGCGGCAAGAAGTCTGCGGGTATAGTCGTGTTCAGGGCGCGCAAGCACGGATTGCGTGGTGCCCGCCTCAACGAGGATGCCCTTTTCCATGACCGCGATCCGGGCGGCATAGGCCGCCACGACCGCCAGATCGTGCGAGATCAGTATGACCGCCGTGCCATTGGCGCGGGCAACCTCGGCCATGATGTCGAGAACCTCCTTCTGCACGACGGCATCAAGCGCCGTGGTCGGCTCATCGGCGATCAGCAGCGCCGGTTTCAGCATCATCACCGAGGCGATCATGATCCGCTGCCGCATGCCGCCGGAGAACTCGTGCGGATAGCGCTTCAGAAGTCCCTCCGGGTTCCGCAGTTTCACCTGCCGCAGCATCTCCAGTGCGCGTTCGCGGATTTGCGCCTCGGTCAGGTCCGTATGCTCTCGCATCGCCTCATACATCTGCTCACCGATCCGCATGCTCGGATTGAGCGAGGAGAGGGGCTCCTGAAAAATCAGCCCGACCTTCCTGCCACGCATCAGCCGCAGCTCTTCCTGCGATCCGCAAGACGTCACCTCCTGGTTCTGGAACAGAATGCGCCCGCGGGTGACCGCTCCCCCGCCAGGCAAAAGCCCCATGATCGCCCGCCCGAGCATGCTCTTGCCGCTGCCGCTCTCGCCGACCAGCGCCATGATCTCTCCGGGAGCCATTTGAAAGCTTACGCCCTTGACCACCGGCCGCGCACCGAAGGAGATTTCCAGATCATCGACTGAAAGTACGGGCGTGTGTTCTGTGCTTCCTGTCATGTCAGATAACCTCCTTCGAGGTGGTGGACTTCGGATCCAGCTCGTCGCGCAGGGCGTCGCCGAGGAAATTCACGCCAAGGAGCGCAACCGAGATGCAGAGCCCAGGCAAAAGCCCCAGCATCGGGTAGCGCATCAGATGCGCCTTTGCTTCCGCGAGAATATTGCCCCAGCTTGGTTCGGGTGGCGGCACGCCAAGGCCAAGGAAACTCAGGGCGCTTTCGGCCAGCAGCACCCAGCCAAACATCATCGTGGTCAGCACGATGAGCGGTGCAATACAGTTGGGGAGCACATGCACCATGACGTGCCACCCGGATTTCGGACCGTTCTGAACTGGAATTTTCCAATTATGATCCCTGCCATGGGAGAAGGAGAATTCCATGAAGAAGTCGAAGTT
>NZ_JBWKMB010000023.1:0-65099 GCF_056431025.1 Nitratireductor lacus
TATCGTTCATGAAAGGCTCATCGGCACCTTCTGCCGCCTGAGCCCGACACCCCGGAAGTTCCGGTTCGGGGCGATCCAAAGAAGGGGTGCACGTCAGTTGAGCAACAGGCTAACCCAAAATCGGGAACATCTCAGGGGAGCAGGTCAACGAGGTTATTCCCATAGCCTGCCCAATTTGCAGAAACCGTTCAAGCTGAAGACGTCACATCCGCGCCACTGCCGGGAGCCTTCCTTGATCTGCTGGAGCGCCCGGAGGCAAAGAAGTTCATTGGCGGGTTTGGCGCAGGGTTCAAGCTGATCAAACATTATCGGCACTTGATGCGCGGCTTGCTCGATGCCGATTTCAGTTCCCAGCTCCAGTCACGATCTTTGTCAGATTTGTCACGCAACCCATGAGCAGTTTCGACACAGACTCTGAGTCCACTAGAGTGTCTCTTCCTGTTCAAACACTATCCTCATCACTCCAGCCCAAGGCCCGGGAAAGGCGAGCTGCAGATGATGTCGTCAGTCGAATAATGTGCTCCAGTTCGGACTCTTTAACCCTGAACGCAGGCGCCACGACATGCAACGTCGCTATGACGGAGTTGTCCAAGGCAAAGACGGGAGCAGCACACGAAACCTGATGGTCGCTCACCTCACCACGGCTGACACAGTAACCCTGGCGGCGAATCCGTGTGAGCTCGGCAAGAATGGCTTTGCGGGAGCGTGGCGTGTTTGCAGTAAGCGCGGCAGGTCTCAAGGGAACGCATTTATCGATGAACGCCTGTGGCTGGAAGGCCAACAGACATTTGGGCGAACCTGCATAGAGAGGACGACGGCGCCCCACATTCGCATGCACCCTCAGGTCCCGCGACGGCTCGGCCTTCGCAACGCATAAGGCTTCCATGCCATCGATCGTCCGCAACTGCACGGTCTCGTTCACCCGCTGGCACAGTTCTTCGAGAATGGGCGTTGCCAGGCGAATCATATCCGTTTGCGAACTGGCGGTGATTCCCAGAACCAGCATGGCATCGCCCAGGCCATAAGCGCCGTCTTTCGTCCGCTTTACGATCTGACGCTGTTCCATTGTATGCAACAATCTATAGGCGCGTGACTTATTAAGCCCTGTTTTTCGGGCGAGATCCGTCACACCGATGTTCGGCTTTCGGGCCACTTCCATAAGAAGGTCCAATGCCTTATCAACTGATTCTACTATATAATTTTTCATAGCGCTCTTAATCGAGGTCGACTTCTTTCAGGGTATTTTATGTGTTTTATCTGACGAAACAAGCGCAGAATAAGTTTGACAGCCTCGTTTGTGCACCTGTTTACTCAGGCCTGTTGAAGAGCACGAAGTTCAAAAAATCGCGGCCGGTCGAAGGCCACCGCGAACAACCAGGGGGAAGAGATTGACGAAATTCATGACCCGGCGGAGTTTTCATGCCTCGGTGATTGCGCTGATCGCTGCTGGCGCCATTCCCGCATCCGCTCAGGAGGCCACGCTTTCAATAGGCATGGCCGCGCCCATCACCTCGCTTGATCCGCATGAGGATTCCAATTCACCGAACAACGCCACCAGCCGCCACATATGGGACAGCCTGATCAATCGCGGCGGCTCGGCGGAAAACAAACCACAGCTCGCAACGGAGTGGGAGGTCGTCGACGACACGCACTGGCGTTTCAAGCTTCGTGAGGGTGTTACCTTTCACGACGGCTCATCCTTTGACGCTGAGGACGTTGTGGTTTCGCTCATCAGAGCTCGGGACAAGGAGAGCCAGGCCTTTGCCTCCTATACCCGCAACATCGCCAACGTGACTGCCGAAGACGATCACACCGTCGTGGTCGAAACGACGGTCCCGGATCCGATGATCCTGAATTCGCTCAGCCGCATTCGCATTATCAGTTCGGAATTTGCCGACGCACCGGTTTCCGATTTTGAGAACGGTCCCGCGGCAGTTGGTACGGGCCCCTTCAAACTGGTCTCCTACACACCGGGCGACCGGATCGAACTGGAGCGGAATGAGGATTACTTCGCCGGCCCGGCGGACTGGTCCCGTGTAACCCTGCGGCTTGTACCCGACGATGGTGGCCGTCTCGCGTCCCTTCTGGCCGGGGATCTGGATCTGATCGAGAACCTTCCTGCAGAGGGTGTGGCGCGGGTCGAGTCCAATGATGATCTGAAAATCATCCGCGGTCAGTCCACCCGCCTCGTTTATCTCGGTATGGATGTTTCGCGCGATCAAACACCCTTTGCCACCGCAAAGGATGGGTCGCCACTGGACAGCAACCCCTTCAAGGATGCTCGCGTACGCAAGGCGCTGCTGATGGCGATGAACCGCGAGGCCATCGTTGATCGTGTCATGCAGAAGAACGGCACGGTTGCCCATCAATTCGTTGCCGACGGCTTTTTCGGACATTCCGACGCGGTTGAGGAGGTCGGCTACGACCCGGAGGCTGCGAAGGCCTTGCTTGCCGAAGCCGGTTATCCAGACGGTTTTGCCCTTACCATTCACGGCCCGTCCGGCCGCTATGTGAATGACAGCGAAGTCTTGCAGGCCGCAGGCCAGATGTTCTCGCGCATCGGCATCGACACCAAGGTGGAAGTGATGCCTTGGTCGGTTTATTCAGGCAAATATTCCGATGGCGAGTATTCGCTCTTCCTCGGCTCCTGGGGCGTGAACACCGGAGAAGTCTCCAATCCGGCGCTGGCTCTTGTAGCAGCACGCAACGCTGACAAGGGCACCGGACGCTACAATGGCGGAGGCATCGATGTTCCCGCGATCAATGAGCTTCTGGATCAGGCGACGTCCACGCTTGATGAAGAGGCAAGAGAGCCTCTCCTTCAGAAAGTCTCGGCGGCGACGTTCAACGATGTCTGGCTGTTGCCGATGCACTACGAGAATGTGGTGATGGGCGCGAAGAACGGCATCGAGTTCAAGCCGCGCGGGGACAAATACACGCTCGCTTATGAAGTGCACAAAGCAGGCGAGTGACGCACACTTCGCGGGAGGCGCCTGGATCGCCTCCCGCATACCTCTCCCAATATAGGGCGTTCCTTCGGGCCCGCCTGCATTAAACATCTCAGGAGTACACATGCAGGAGCTTGCATCCAGCGGTGCGGCTTTGCGCGCGCGCGCCATCTATGACTATGGTGAGACCGCAATCATAGCGTCCAGCATCGATCCCCGGTTCCACATGATGCTCTACGTCCCCCCGGCAGCAGCCGAGGGGAAAAAGGTCGATCTGCTCGTTGCCGTCCACGGAACCGGCCGAACCTCGGCTTTCGAGTTTCGCGACGGGTTCGCGGAATTCGGTCTTTACAATGACTGCGCGATCCTGTGTCCGATCTTTCCGGTCAATGTGCGCGGTGATGGAGCGCGCTCGGGCTACAAGTACATGCAGGAAGGCGACATCCGTTACGACAAGGTCCTTTTGTCCATGGTCGAAGAGATGGCCGGGAAATATGGGCAGGACTGGTCGAAGTTTGCGATTTTCGGCTATTCGGGTGGCGGTCATTTCGCGCACCGCTTCGCCATCCTCCATCCGGAAAAACTATGGGCTGCAAGCATCGGTGCACCTGGATCAGTGACGCTCCTCGATCCGGACCGCGATTGGTGGGTTGGCGTGCGGGACGTGGCCGAACGCTTCGGCAAACCCTTTGACGCATCAGCCCTCGCACGCGTCGCGGTTCACATGGTTGTCGGTGATGCAGATCTCGAAACCTGGGAGATCGCCCATGCACCCGGCTCGGCCTATTTCATGGAAGGCGCCAATGACGCCGGCGCCACCCGACCCGAGCGGCTGCGCAGTCTCAAGGCTTCCTTCGAGGCGGACGGGGTAAATGTGACTTTCGACCAGCTTCCGGGCGTGGCGCATGATCGGATGAAATGCATCGGCCATACGAAAGCTTTCCTGACCCGCACTCTCAAGGAGATGCGCGCATGAACCGCAACGCTACGATTGTTGCTCCGCAACCAGAGGCAGTCGAGGCCGGCGCCGAAGTGCTGGAACGTGGCGGAAACGCCATTGATGCGGCACTAGCCTGTGCGTTCGTTCAGGGCGTTGTCGATCCGCAGATGTGCGGCATTGGCGGCTTCGGATCGATGCAGGTCTACATGCCGGATCGCGGCATCCACGAGATGCTGGAGTTTTATGCGCTCGCGCCCTCCGCGGCGACACCCGATATGTGGCTCGACAAGCTTCTGGGTCAAAGCCGGGACGGGTTTGGCTTCATCCTTGAAAACAACATCTCCGAGATCGGTTATCTGGCCTGTTGCACCCCTGCTTCGCTCAAAGGATATGAGCGCGCCCTGAAAGATTACGGCACCTGGGATTGGGGCGACCTCATTGCGCCAGCCATCAAATATACCGAAGAGGGCTTCAAGATTCGACCGCACATGCACTGGTACTGGACCAAGGACCAGACAGGTGACGGGCAGGTGAACACGCTGGACAAGCTGCGATACTCGCAAACCGGCCAGCGCGTCTATTTCCACAGCGACGGCAGACTTCGCGAGGTCGGCGAGATACTGACCAATCCTGATCTTGGGCGTACATTGCGACGGATCGCAGAAAGCGGCTCTTCAGACATATTCTATCACGGTGAGATCGCCGAGCAGATTGCTGCGGATTTCGCGGCCAATGGCGGATTGATCGCGATGGAAGATCTCGCACAGTACGAAATCACCAAAGCAGCACCGGTTTGGGGCAGCTACCGCGGGCGCCGGATTGCCTCCAGCCCTCCGCCGGGCTCCGGCTTTCCCATGATCGAATTGCTGCACATTTTGGAGAACTTTGATCTCGCCGCGATGAAGCACGGCTCCACAGACTATGTGCGCACGCTGTTCGAGGCGATGAAACGCATGACCATCGACAAGGACAAGCATATGGGCGACCCCGCCTATGTGGATGTTCCGGTGGAGGAACTGCTGTCCAAGGAGCACGCTGCGGAACTCGCCGCGCAGATCAAGCGGGGAGAGCGCGCCAGCGTTGAACGGCTTGATATGTCGCAGCGGGACACCACGCATATCTCGGTGGTGGACAAGCAGGGCAATGCCGTGGCTTTGACCCATTCGCTGGGCAGTCCCTCCGGCGCCATCACGGAGGGGTTGGGCTTCATGTACAACGGGTTGATGAGCCGCTTTGATCCGCGACCGGGCAAGGCAGCATCGATTGCGCCCCGCAAACGTCGGGCGAGTTCAGCTGCACCGACGATCGTGTTTGAAGGCGACAGTCCCTCGATCGTGATTGGCGCTCCGGGAGGCAGCTATATTGCGCCGACGGTCGCCCAGGGGATCATCAACATGATCGACTTCGACATGAACATCCATGCCGCGGTTTCCGCACCGCGTTTGGTCGGGGTGTCCAACAGCATAGACATCTGCAACCGCATCCGGCGTTCGGTGGCTGAAGAGCTGCGTGAGCAAGGCTATGAAGTGTTGCGCTCGCCACAAGCTTATGCGTTCGCCGCGCTGCATGGTATCCGGATAACCGACGGGGTCTCTTCCGGCGCTGCAGATCCGCAACGGGACGGTATGGCGATCAGCGTCGGCTGAGCCGGAAAGCGACAACAAACCATGGTAACCACCCTCATACGACGCATAATTCAGGCGGGGTTCGTCATTCTTGCGATGACGGTAATCGTTTTCCTTGGTGTGAACGTTATCGGCAACCCGGTCGACATTCTCATCAACCCCGACCTGAACCAGGCTGAGCGGCTGCGCGTAATCGAGAGCCTGGGGCTGGACCGGCCGTTGTGGCAGCAATATCTGAGCTTCCTGCACGGTCTCACGGAAGGGAATTTCGGCAACAGCTTTGTCTATTCCAAGCCGGCGCTCGATGTGATTCTTGAGCGCTTGCCCGCGACGCTGGAACTGGCGCTCTGTGCGATGGTGATCGCGATAGTCGTTGGCCTGCCTCTGGGGCTCTATGCCGGTCTTTATCCGAACCGGGTCTCCTCACGGGTTATCATGACCGGCTCCATTCTCGGCTTCTCGCTGCCCACCTTCTGGGTGGGGCTCATGCTGATCCTGCTGTTTGCCGTCCAGCTCGGCTGGTTGCCGTCCAACGGGCGCGGCGAGACCGCAATGTTGTTTGGGGTTCGCTGGTCTTTCCTCACGTGGGATGGGCTCTCGCACCTGTTGCTGCCTGCATTGAACCTCGCCCTGTTCAAGACGTCGCTCATTCTTCGGCTTACCCGGGCGGGCGCGCAAGAGGTGATCATGCAGGATTACGTCAAGTTCGCCCGCGCCAAGGGTTTGCGGGAAAACCGCATCATTCTGGTGCACATACTGAAGAACCTGATGATACCTGTCGTGACGATCATCGGACTGGAGTTTGGCTCTTTGATCGCTTTCTCCGTGGTGACCGAGAGCATATTTGGCTGGCCGGGCATGGGGAAGCTCATCATCGACAGCATCAACCTGCTCGATCGCCCGGTAATCGTCGCTTACCTGATGATGATGGTGGTGCTCTTTGTCTCGCTGAATTTCATCATTGATGTCTGTTATACACTGCTGGACCCGCGGGTTCGGCTGGATGGCAAAGGCTGACGCGCCATGGAGTCGAAAATCGCCACTGAAGCTGAAAGCCCCACTGCACAGACTGGCCAGATTCCGATCAGCAGGCGCATCTGGCCCGCACTGCGTCACTTCTTCTCGTCGCCGGCGGCAATTGTCGGATGCATCGGGTTGGTTGTTGTGCTGTTCACCGCCATCTTCGCGCCGTGGATCGCTCCCCAGAACCCCTATGATCTGCTGCAACTCGACATTATGGACAGTCGTCTGCCCCCCGGTTCGGAGAGTTTCTCAGGCGTGCCCTATTTTTTGGGAACCGACGGCCAGGGCCGCGATATCCTTTCCGGCATCATGTACGGGCTGCGCACCTCCCTGATCGTCGGCATTGCGTCGGCATTCGCGGCCGCACTTATCGGCACCACTTTGGGGCTCATGGCTGCTTATCTTGGGGGACGAACCGAGAATTTCATGATGCGCCTGGTGGACCTGCAATTATCCTTCCCCACCATTCTCATGGCGCTGATGGTGCTTGCGATCCTGGGCAATGGCGTGACGAATGTCGTATTGGCAATCATCGTCGCAGAATGGGCGACCTATGCCCGCACGGCGCGTGGGACGGCGCTGGTAGAACGGGAGAAGGAATACATCGATGCGGCGCGCTGCTTGCGTATTCCCGGTCGTCGCGTGCTCTTGCGCCACCTTTTGCCCAACTGTCTTGCCCCGATCATCGTGATCGCCACCATGCAGGTCGCCCGCGCCATCGGGCTTGAAGCGACCCTCTCCTTCCTGGGGCTGGGCGCGTCAGTCACCCAACCCTCTTTGGGAATGCTGATCTCCAACGGCTACCAGTATCTTCTCTCTGGTCTCTACTGGATCAGTTTTTACCCTGGCATCGCCCTGCTCATCACGATCGTATCCATCAATCTGGTGGGTGATCGGCTTCGCGATGTGCTTAATCCGAGGAATGCCCGATGACCGCGCTGCTTGAAGTTCGCAACCTCGTCACCGAATTTCCCGGTGAGGCGGGAAACGGCCTGCGCGCGGTGGATGACGTGTCGTTTCGTCTGGGGCGCGGTGAGGTGCTGGGGCTGGTGGGCGAGAGTGGTTCCGGCAAAAGCGTCACGGGGTTTTCCATCATGGGGCTGGTGGACTGGCCTGGGCGTGTGGCAGGCGGGCAGATCCTGTTTGATGGTGAGGATATCGCCCAGGCTGACGCGGAAACCCGCCGTTCCTTGCGGGGCCGACGTATCGCCATGGTGTTCCAGGATCCCATGATGACGCTCAATCCTGTTTTGCGGATCGGCACGCAGATGACCGAGGCATTGCATGCCCATGAACGCATGAGCAGCGCGGCTGCGCGTGAGCGGGCCCGTGATGCGCTGGGGCTTGTGGGTATACCCAGTCCGGAGGAACGCCTGGACGCCTATCCCCACCAGTTCTCGGGCGGTATGCGTCAGCGCGTGGCGATTGCGATTGCACTGCTGCATCGACCCGATCTCATCATCGCGGATGAGCCGACCACCGCGCTCGACGTTACCATCCAGGCACAGATCATTTCCGAGTTCCAGAAATTGACGGAAGATCAGGGGACGGCGGTCATCTGGATCACCCACGATCTCGCAATCGTTTCCGGTCTCGCCGATCGCATTGTGGTCATGTATGGCGGCCGCATCGTGGAGACGGGCAATATCGAAGATGTTCTGGTCGCGCCCAAACATCCTTACACGCACGGTTTGATCCGCTCTGTGCCTTCACAAAACAGTCGCGGCCACAGGTTGGCGCAAATTCCCGGGGTGACACCAAGCCTCGCGCGGATGCCTCAAGGATGCGCGTTCCGAACCCGCTGTGAGCGCGCCACAGACGCTTGCACCGCGCGGCCGGGACGCTTTGGGGATGTGCTGGCCTACCACCGCTGCTTTCATCCCCACGAGGAGGCTTTGGTATGACAATGGCAGAGACAGTCGCCGGCGCCTCCACGCCGCTGCTTGAACTTCGCCAGGTGTCCTGCCGTTTTGGCGCGCGTCCTGACCTTGCTGCCCGGATTGCAATCGCACTCGGTGCGGCCAAACCTTTCCCGATTATCCATGCGCTGGACAAAGTGGATTTGACGATCCGCAAGGGGGAAGTGCTGGGCCTTGTCGGAGAGTCCGGTTGCGGGAAGTCGACGCTCGGCAGAATTGCCGCAGGAATATTGCCGCCCTCTGCGGGACAGGTTTTCTGGAAGGGTGAGGACCGGGCCACGTTGCGTGGAAGCCGGCAGCGGGATGCCGATCTCGAAGCGCAGATGATCTTCCAGAATCCGATGGCAGCGCTCAATCCAAGGATGACGATCGAAAAACTGGTGGCCGAAGCTCCAAGCATCCATGGCTTCATCAAAGGCAGCACCAGCAGCTATGTGGATGACTACCTGACCAAGGCGGGGTTCGATCCGGCGATGAAGAAGCGCCTGCCGCACCAGTTTTCCGGGGGGCAGAGGGCGCGGGTCAACATCGCGCGCGCGCTCGCCGTGCAGCCGGATTTTCTTGTCTGCGATGAAAGCGTCGCAGCGCTCGATGTGTCCATTCAGGCGCAGATTCTCAATCTGTTTATGGATCTGCGAGAGCAGCTGGATCTGACATATCTGTTCGTCAGCCATGATCTGGGGGTCGTGGAACATATCTCCGACCGGGTTGCGATCATGTATCTTGGACGGGTCATTGAGGAAGCGCCTGTGGCCGAGATTTTCTCCCGGCCAAACCATCCCTATACCCAGCAATTGCTGGCTGAGGTGCCACGCATCAGACCGGGAAAACGACGCTTTGCTGCAATGAAGGGGGAACTGCCGAGCCCTCTCAATCCGCCGAAAGGGTGCCACTTTCATCCGCGCTGCCCGCACGCACATGAGCGATGCAGAATAGAAGTTCCCCAAAAGCGCGAGATTGCCCCGGGGCACGTTTCGGCATGCCATCTGAACGACAAGCAGGCGGTATGAGCGGAACAGGACGCATTCCCGGCTTCATCCTTGCCTTGCTGCTTGGCGCCACGGGCGGAGCGCTCTTCACCTGGATCGGGATGCCGCTTTCCTGGATGCTTGGCTCGATGACCGCCTGCGGCATTGCATCAATCATGAGTCTGCCGGTTCGCGGCTCCACTCTCGCCCGCCCGCCCATGTCGGCCGTGATCGGCACCATGCTGGGTTCCCAGTTCGGGCCGCACACTCTGGAGAGTGCAGCGATGTGGTGGCCGGCACTCCTCGCGTTGGCCGCTTATCTCGCGGTGGCGGCTGTTCTGTGCAATGTCTATCTGCGCCGCGTCATTCATCTCGATCGGCGCACGGCCTTCTTTTCGGCGATGCCGGGCGGGCTCGTTGATATGGTGTTGCTTGGCGCGGAAAAGGGTGGCGACGAGCGGACCATCGCATTGATGCACTCTTCACGCATCTTTCTGGTTGTGCTGAGCCTTCCACCACTGATGACGTTGATCACGGGAGCTGATCCGGGAGCACGTGTGGCGACTTGGCGACCACTCTCCGACATGGGATCGGCTGATGTGTTCTGGTTCATCGCAACACTTGGGGCCGGGATCGGGCTCGGCAAATTGCTGCGATTGCCGGCGCCATATCTGATAGGTCCAATGCTGGTGAGCGCGGGGCTGCATTGGACGGGTGCCTCTGGCTTCGTCGTGCCAAGCACGGTTATGGCCGTAGCGCAGGTGGTTCTTGGAACCGTCGTCGGTTGCCGCTTCGCTGGCACCGCGCCAAAGCGCATTCTGCACATTCTGATGACCTCTGCCGGCGCTACAGCAATCCTGCTTTCGGTGGCCGTCATCTTTGCTTTCGCTCTCCATCGGATCATTGAAGTGCCGGTCGAAGGAATCCTGCTGGCCTTTGCACCCGGTGGGCTTGCTGAGATGAGTCTGGTTGCGCTCGCGTTGAATCTCGAGGTGGCGTTTGTGGTGATCAGCCATATAAGCCGCATCGGTATGGTCATTCTTGCGGCAGGCCTGCTCGCATCCAGGGATTGAGCATGGCCTGGTTGATCCACTTCCGGCCATCATTATGGCCGGAAGGATTCTTCAGGCAGTCTAGCGGCAGAACACAATCAGCGTGCCGCTGAGACCACCACTTCGATCAAGGTGTCCTTGCCCAGCTCGGCCACCCCGATCGTCGCTCTCGTGGGCAGGTGTTCCGCCGGCATCCATTCGAGCCAGGCCTCGTTCATACCCTCTTTTTGCGAGAAGTCGGAGATGTAGATCATTGCGGTGAGAAGGTTCTCCTTCGAAGATCCCACCTGTGCCAGGAGAGCATCGATCTTGGCGCAGATCTGTTCTGTCTGCCCTTTCATATCCAGCGACTTGTCATCGGCGACAAGGCCTCCGAAATACAAGACGCCGTTGTGCTCGACGACCCGATGGTTGATGCGGGTCTGAATATGTCTCTTGATCATGAGAGTTCCTTCTGTGCTCTGGTTGGATCTTGCGGAAAGCGCTTGATTGAAAATGGCTTGATCGGAGCCTGGGTGCTGCCGGTCGCGATCAATTCCGCCATGATGTCGCCGACTCCGGGTCCGAGCTGAAATCCGTGAGCGGAGAAACCAAAGGCGTGGAAAGCACCCGGCGCATGTGCCGCGGGACCGATAACCGGTATGCCATCCGGCATCAGCCCTTCGATTCCCGCCCAGGAGCGAACGATCTGTGCGCCACGCATCACGGGGAAGATGTCCATTGCGGTCTGCGCGGAATGACGCAATTCGGACATCTGCATATGTGTTCGATTGTTTGCCGGCTCCGGCACTCCCGGTCGGCCACCGCCGATAACGACTGTGCCGTTTGGCATCTGTTTGAAGGAGAGCGGACGGCCCGCCGCTCCGACGACCGCGGTACAGAATGGGCGCAGTCGTTCCGTGACGATCATCATTGGAGCATAGGCTCTTACGGGGGCATGATCACCGATCCGCCGTGCGATCTCGCCTCCCCAGGCCCCGGCGCAATTCAGAACGAAACGCCCTGTAAACTCCTGCGCTCCAGAATGCACCTTCCACTCCTCTCCGGACCGGGAAACGCGCTCGACAGGTGTGTGCTCCAGAACACGCACCCCCATCTGTTGAGCCTTGCGCTGAAAGGCGAAGGTCGTTTGGTATGGCTGGGCAAATCCGTCATCGAGAGATGCGATGGCACCGACACAGTGTTCGGCGACTGCCGGCAGATACGTGCGCATTGTCTGCCGGTCCAGTATCTGCTCATGGGTGTAGCCCAGGCTGTTGAGTTCCGCGACGCGCCCACGCAAGGTTTCGAGCTCTTCCGCAGTTTCTGCGACCTTGATCTGCGGAGACGGTTGAAAACCACAATCGTCATCCAGCAGGTCCGCGATGCGGCGCCAGATGGACATGGAATGAAGCGAAAGCGGAATTTCCGCGACGTGCCTGCCGAGCTTTCGTACGCCCCCGGCGTTCACTCCCGAAGCGTGCCGGGCCACCGTGTCCTTCTCGAAAACGATGACCTGAAGACCGCGCATCGCTGCGTGCAGAGCTGCGGAGCAGCCATGAATACCGCCGCCGATCACAAGAAGGTCGGCGGTCCTATGCTGAAGTGATGCCATCGCCATGATATTGCCTCAGAGCGGTTCGTCACGCGTCGGTTCGCGTTCGAGCTGAGCCAGTTCGGAAAGGAGAAGTGGTTTCAGCGGTGGGCGCAGGCGATAATATCCGATGGACTGCGGGTTCTCCTTCCGCCGCTCCGCTATGATGGAGCTGACCGCGAGCCCGCACATACGACCCTGACAAGGTCCCATGCCGCTCCTCAGGAAGGATTTGATCTGGTTGGGGCCGGGCGCTCCGAGATCGACAGCTTCGCGGATGGCCCCGGCGGTCACTTCCTCGCAACGGCACACGAGAACGTCGTCGTGAGGCACCATGACTTCGTCAGACGGCGCATAGAGCGTCTCCAGAAACGGCCTAATGGCTTCGTCGCGGCTGAGCTTTTTCTGCAGCGCCCGGATTTGGGTGCCTTTGTCGCCCCCCAGCTTCTGCGCTACACGGAGGGCGACAATCCTGCCTCGGATTTCTGCGGAGTTCGCCCCGGCTATTCCGGCTCCGTCGCCTGCGACGAAGACGTTCTCCACGCTGCTTTCGAAAAACGCGTCCAGTTTTGGAATGAAACAGCGCTGGCTCTCACTCCATACATGGTCGCAGCCAAGCAGACGCGTTGCCTGCTGATTGGGGACGACACCCTGGTGCAGCGCGACACTGGTTGTCTCAATACGGTGTGCCCTGCCGTGAGCGGAAAAACACACAGCCTCGGCGCGTTGGGTGCCTTCTATCCGAATATCACGGGCGCCGGTGTAATGCGGAACGCCAGCGCGCCGGATTTGCCGCATCATCGCCATGCCCTTGCGCAAGTAAGAGAGCGCCGAGAGCGCACGCGGAAGATGCCGGGCAGCCTTGAGGTAGCGGCTTCTGTCGATGGTTTCGATAATGGCCTTCGGTGGCCCACCCGCCTCGATCATCTGTTGTGCAAGCAGGTAGAGCAACGGCCCGCTTCCGACGAGCACGACATCGTCGCCCACACCGCCATGGGCCTTGAGGAGGATCTGCAAGGCACCCGCTGTCGTAACGCCCGGGAGGGTCCACCCGGGCATTGGCGTGGGCCGTTCCACCGCGCCCGTTGCGATGAGGAGATGCCGCGTTGAAATCTGGGAAGAGCCGCCATTACGCGAATAATCGATGCTGAGATCGGGGTTTATGTTCCAGACAGTGGCTTCAGGAATGTAAGTGGCATTGGAGGCGCGAAACGCCTGAGCGATCGACAAGCCTTTCCCGTAATCCGGGCCCAGCAATTCTCGACGTTCCTCCGGCACGGTTTCAATCGCGCGGTAGATTTGGCCGCCGGGAGCGGGCTGTTCGTCAAGCAGGATGACGGAAAGGCCGGCATGTGCGGCTTCCGTCGCAGCCGCCATTCCCGCCGGGCCGGCACCGATAATGGCAAGGTCACACGCATTCATTCGATTTCAACTCCAATGGCACCTTTCTGGCGGCGCACTGACATGCCTTCGCGCACGGCCACCATGCAGGCCTGGCGGTTCGGAACCCCGTCAATCTCGACGAGGCATTCAAAGCACACGCCCATCAGACAGAAGGGGCCGCGCTGGCTTTGGGAAACCGGCGTGTCGCGGAAGTGGGTTTCACCTGCAAGCATCAGCGCGGAGGCGACGGTGTCCCCGGCAGCTGCATCGATGGAACGGCCTTCGAAGGTGAAGGAGACCTTTCCGTTTTTGGGGGCATTAATGCGCTTGAACATTCAGTCTCTCTGTAGAAAAGGCAGACATGGGTTCTTCCAGCCGGCCGCGAGCGATCATGGGGGCGAGCGTGCGTGCGTGCGCACCCGCCAGCGTGACGCCGGAGTGGCAATTCATCGAGAAAACGCCTGGATGGCTGTCGGATTGTTGGTAGATGGGAAAGCCATCCGGGCTCATGACGCGTAGCGCCGCCCACGAGCGCACAAGCCGCAAATCCTTCAGAAAGGGGAAGGAGCGGATCGCCCGGGTCGCGATATCCGCCATGATGCCGGTGCGCGAGGTCAGGTCAAAACCCGCATCCTCGTGGCTGTCGCCGAGAAGGAACGAGCCCTCGTCAGTCTGCCGGATGAACACAGTCGGCATGGAGAATTTCATCTCTGTGCGCTCGGTGACCAGGATCTGCCCTTTCTGAGGAAAAACCGGAACCTCCAGGCCGACGAGAGGGCCAAGTTCGCGGTTTCCAAGGCCTGCAGCCAAGACAACCTTGGCTCCTTTGAAGGAGCCCGCCGCGGTGGTTACGCGGTAACCGGCGCCATCTTTTTCAATGTTCTCAACGCGTGCCTCGTTTCGATAGGCTCCGCCGAAACGCGTGATGCTTTCGTGCAGTGCCCTCAAAAGGTAGAGCGGACTTGCATGTCCATCATGGGGTGACCAGCTTGCGCCCACGACCTCCGGGCCGATGCCGGGCAGCATCTTTATCAGCTCGTCGCGCTTGATCATCACGGCCCCGTAATCGGAGCCGTGAACATTGTGCATGCGCTTGATGAGAGCGGACTGCCGCTCCCAGGCTTCCTCTGAGAGGCAGAGATGGACACCACCGGCCTTGTGATAGGCGGTGTCTACGCCGGTCTGTTCCTGAAGCTCCTCGGAAAAATCAGGCCACACGTCCGCCGAATGCCGGCTCCACCGTGCGTATTCGGGCATGCCTTCGCCTTTGGACTGGACCCAGACAAGACCAAAATTCCCGCGCGAGGCCCGGAATGCCACATCGCCTTCGTCCAGAACCAGAACCTTTTCACCAAGCCTGCCAAGCCCGTGGGCCACGGCTGCGCCGACCAGGCCACCACCGACAACGATTGTGTCGTAGTTCATCGCGCTTCTCCTCCGATCAGCAGCCTGTCCAGTCCGTAGAGCTTGTTGACTGCGAGCATCAGCAACACCGTCAATAGGATCACCATCGTTGATATCGAGGCGATCAGAGGATCAGTTGTCTGGGTGATGTGCGAGAAGAGTCGCACTGGGAGTGTGGTGGTTGACGGGTTCACGATGAACACCGTCACGGTGAGTTCGTCAAAGCTGGTTATGAAAGCGAGCACCCAGCCTCCCACCACGCCGGGCAGGATGAGCGGCAGTGTCACACGGCGAAACACCGTCCAGTGCGATGCACCGAGCGAGGTTGCGGCCATTTCAATGGATCGATCGACCCCCGTGACGGAGGCTAGGACCAGTCGCAGCACGAAGGGTGTAACGATCACGGCATGGCACAGAACGAGCCCTAAAAAAGTGCCGTTGATATCGAACAGGCTCAGAAAGCGCAGGAACGCGACACCAAGAACCACGGTCGGCACCGTAAGCGGCGACAGGAAAAGCGCCTGCAATGCGTCGCGCCCGCGGAAGCGCTCCCGCCCGATGGCGAGTGACGCCGGCACGGCAAGAAGCGTCGACAGTGTGGCTGATGCCAGTCCAAGTTCCAGGCTGATCCAGGCCGCGTCGATGAAATCGGGATTTTCGAGGATCGCCTTGAACCAGCGAAGCGAAATTGCGCTCGGGGGGAACTCCAGATAGCCCGTGGGCGTGAAGGAGACCCCGATCACCACGAGGAGCGGGCCCATCATGAACAGTGCGAAGAGGGCATTGAAACAGAGGGCTAAAAAGCCATTGCGATTCATTCGAAGACCCCCGAATAGCGGTGTTCCACCAATTTGTTCCAGGCGATCATGATGGTCAGGACCGACACCAGAAGCAGGATCGCGATAGCGGCACCCAACGGCCAGTTGAGCGTGTTCAAAAACTCGTCATAAACGGTTGTTGAGACCACCTTCACGCGCCGTCCACCCAGCACTGCCGGGGTGGCGAAGGCGCTGGCCGAAAGCGAAAACACGATAAGCGAACCGGACAGAACGCCAGGCATGGCCTGCGGCAGAACGATGCGCATGAAAATCGTGAATGGCCCCGCGCCAAGCGATTCCGCCGCCCGCTCGGTGGCCGGATCCTGGCGCTGAAGCGCGGCCCATACTGCGAGGATCATGAACGGGATCATGACATGAACCAGGGCGACGACAATCCCGGTGGATGTGTACATCATGCGGATGGGTGAGGTGATAAGCCCGATGTCACGCAGGAATTCGTTGATAACCCCCTTGTTGCCCAGCAGGATCGCCCAGCCCAGCGTGCGCACCACAACAGATATGAGAAGAGGACCGAGCACGATGAGCAGCATGAATGAACGCCAGGCGGGTTTCATGCGGAAGAGAATGTATGCCTCCGGCAGCCCGAGCACGGCGCAGATGGCCGTGGTGATGAAGGCAATCAGAAAGGTGCGGCCGAAGATCTCGTAGAAATAGGTGTCGCTCAGCACCTCGGCGTAGTTCTCCAGCCCGAACGTGTTCTCGATGCCTCCGTAGAAAGAGAAGCTGTTGAAGCTGAGCAGGAAAGTCATCGCCAGTGGCGTAACGAGCAAGGCCGCGAAGAGCGTCAGTGCCGGAGCACTGAGAAACCAGGGTGTCGCTTTGCCGGAAACCGTCATGATGCCTCTCCGCGTGGTAGGAGCCGCATGGCTTCCGGCTTCCAGGAAAGGTGAAGGCGTTCGCCGATGCCGGCCTCGCGTCGACCCAGATTGCGCTGCATGACAAGCAGTTTTCCGATGGGCGTATCGACCCGGAAAAGCCAGTGATCCCCCAGGAACACCCGCTCGACCACGTCGCCGGAAAGGGTTGCCTGGACCTCATCGGTCAACTCGATACGTTCGGGGCGAAGCGAAAGCTCGATAGGCCCGTCTGGCAGATCAGTGTCGGGACCTGGAAGGCGTACATCGTCAATGATGATGTCTATCTTTTTGCCTTCTCTCCGCAGAACAGCCGGAAGGCTGTTTGTCTTGCCGAGAAATGTCGAGATGAAAGACGTTGCCGGCTTCTCATAGACGTCGAACGGACTGTCTTCCTGAATGAGGCGTCCGCTTTGCATGACCGCGACCCGGTCGCTCAATGCCATGGCTTCCGATTGGTCGTGCGTGACGAGGAGAGTGGTGACGCCGGCCTCCTGTTGAATTCGGCGGAGTTCAAGCTGCATTTCCTCGCGCAGCTTCGCATCGAGATTTGAGAGCGGCTCATCGAGCAGAAGGAGCTCCGGCTCGATCACAAGCGCGCGGGCGAGCGCCACACGTTGCCGTTGTCCACCACTCATATTACGCGGGAAGCGGTCTCCCAGGTGTGACAGGTGAACAAGGTCGAGCGCATCGGAAACGCGCCGCCGCCGCTCGTCGGCTGGCACATTGCGCATCTCCAGTCCGAAACCCACATTCTGTTCGACCGTCATGTGGGGGAAGAGCGCGTAGGTTTGAAACACGATACCAAGCCCACGTTTCCGCGCCGGAACGGCGCCGAGATTACGGCTGTTCAGCATGATCTTGCCGGAGGTGGGTTGGGTAAAGCCTGCGATCATCTGCAGCGTGGTCGTCTTGCCGCATCCCGAAGGCCCTAAAAGCGAGACGAACTCTCCGCGCTCGATGCTCAGATTGAAGTCCTCGACGGCGATCACCGCATTGTAGCGCTTGTTTAATGCTTGAAGCTCAAGAAAAGCCATTGTCAGCCCGTGATTGAAAGCTGGTTGATCCATCATCGCCGCGCCCGCAGGGCAACGTCAGCCCCGGGGGGCGAAGCCACCCGATCTCCGCCAGATGGCGGCACCGGTAGCTTCGCCCGGAACGGGGATGACGATTTCCAGGGTTGCGATCAGCGTTCGATTTCGCGTGCCCAACGCTTGGTCCACTCTTCGCGGGCCGGGTTGATCGTGTCCCAGTCGACGGCAATCAGCTTGCCGATCTGCTCAGGCCCGTAAGGAAGCGAGGCAGCCAACTCCTCCGGCAGCTCGGCATTCTTGTTGACCGGACCAGAGCCCATGGCATCGGCGAGGCGCACCTGGATTTCCGGTTCTAGCAGGAAGTCAACGAAGGCGTTGGCCAGATCGGACACATCGCTTTCGACCACTGGGCATGCAGCCAGCATAAGAGCGACAGCGCCCTCCTTGGGATAAGCGAACTTTGCCGGAAAGCCTGTGTCGGCAAGGGACTTTGTACGGCCCGAACCCCAGATCGACAGGGCGATTTCCTCCGATTGGAAGAGCTCGGACATCTTGCCGGATGAAGGCTCGAACACCAGGATGTTGGGCGCGACCTTTTCCGCCATGGTGCTGAAGCCAGGGTCGATGTTCTTTTCCCCGCCACCATTCAGGCGCGCCATCATGACAAGCGTGTGCAGGCCATATGTATTTGAGATCGGCGGGATAGACAGGATCTGGCTGTATTTTTCGTCCGCCAGGTCCATCCAGCTTGACGGCGGCTCCCAACCTTCGCGTTCAAACCACGCGGTGTTGTAGGTAAAGCCGGTGGCCACAAAGCCGATCCCGATCGAATTGGGCCCAAGCTTCGCGATGTCATAAATGTCATCGCCCGGTGTGGAAGATGTCATGGGCGCGCAGAAATCGAGAGCATCGGCCTGATACATCGGACCGTCGTCAAGAATGACAACATCCAGCTCCTGATTGCCCTTCTGCGCTTGGAGTCGTGCAAGATTCTCCGTGGAGTTTCCTGGCACGAACTGGATCTTGACCTCATGTCGGCTTTCGAATTCAGGGATGATGAGTTCCTTCATCAGTGTTTCGAAAGACCCTCCATACCCCCCGACGGTGAGCGTCTTCTCCTGCGCCAGTGCAGCCCCGGTGGCTAAGACCGAGCAACTCGCAGCCAGCATTCCATGCGCCAGCGATCGCCAAATCCTATTCATTGTCTTCCCCTTTGTTCTTGTGCGGTGGCGCGCCTATTCAAAGGAGACGGCATCTGAATTTCAAATCATATTATTTGCCCTTGGTATTCCGAAAGGTTATGTCTGTGCGATGCGCAAAACCAATGTCCGACAAATCGAAGCCTTCAATGCTTTCATGACGAGTGGCTCTGTGACCAAAGCCGCAGAGGCGTTGCATGTCAGCCAGCCGGCTGTGAGCAAGCTATTGAAACTTTTCGAGGATTCCTGCGAGATAAGGCTGTTCAATCGCGAGACGGGCCGTCTTGTTCCGACACCCGAGGCACGGGTGCTCTACACGGAAACGGCCAAGCTGGAGGCGGGTGTGCTCCGGGTACACAAGGCTGCGCGGGAGATTCGCGAGTTCGACCGGGGGCAGCTAACGATTGTCGGGTTCCCTGCCATCGGTCTTCAGCTCATACCGCGTGTTGTGGCCGACATGCTTGGTCGTGACACGGGCCTTAAAGTCACCCTCCTGACGCGCACTTCACCCAGCATTGCGGATGTGATGCTCACGCGATCAGCGGATTTCGGCCTTTCACTGGTGCCTGCCACCCACAGCATGCTTCACTGCGAACCCTTTGCGCAGTTGCCGATGATCTGTGCGCTTCCGGCAGACCATCACCTGGCCAGCAAGCAGGTGGTTTCACTGCGGGATCTTTGTGACGACCCGTTCATCGCGCTGGGGCGAAGCGACATGTCTTACCCGGCAATCTATGAAGCCTTCCACGCAATCGGGATCAGTCCACGTGAGGTTGCCGAGGTTCAAATGCTGGAAGCCGCCTGCGCCATGGTGAGTGCCGGTTTTGGTGTCTCGATCATCTCCAGTCTGGCCCTCGTTGCGCCCCAGGACCCCAGAGTCGTCTTCCGCCCGCTCGCCGAGCGCATTGAAACTTCCATCTGGCTGATCACGTCGCACGTGCATGAGTTGCCGCTCGTGGGACGCGAGGTGATCAACCGCATACGGGATGCGGTTTCCCGGATAGATATATCCCAAACGCTCATTCCAGCTTCCAGGAGCTGATTGATGAAAGAGGTGGCTTGCCGGAGCGGCGGCTTTGCGAGATAGAGGGCCCGGAGGGTCGCTGTGACACAGAATAAAAGCCGAAAGGTTACGATCGCGGAGGTTGCCAGACTGGCAGGGGTGGGCACGGCCACCGCCGGCCGGGTTCTGGGCGGCTATGGCTACAGCAGCGAGGATGTGCGCAATCGCGTTCAGGAAAGCGCGCGCAAGCTCGGCTATCAACCCAACCAGCTTGCGCGCAGCCTGATCACCGGCGTGACCAAGACGATCGGTGTCGTTGCCGGGGATATCCAAAGCCCGTTCTATTCCAGCGTTCTTCGTGGGATCTACGATGTTTCGCGTGCCGAGGGCTTCGGCATTCTGCTGACCGGCAGCGATGAAGACCCCCAGAAGGAGATTGAGGCCGTAGAGCTGCTTATCCAGAAACAGGTGGATGGTCTGATTGTTGCCCCGAGCCAGTTGTCAGGCGCGAAACACCTTCAGGCTTTTGTCGCCACAGGGAAGCCCTTGGTCCAGATCGACCGTATTGTCGAAGGATTGGACACCGATGCTGTGACTGTCGACAATGTGTCGGCGTCCAGACGCTGCACGGCTGAGCTTATTGCCGCCGGCCACCGGCGCATCGGTATCGTAGCCGAACTCGAATGGTGGCAGGGCGGGAATCTGGAGAATTTTATTGCCGGCGTTTTGGCGGGCACGGTCTCGTCGGATTATCTGTTTCCCAGTTGGCAACGCCTGCTCGGCTATCTGCAGGCGCATCTGGAGGCCGGAGTATCCGTCGATCCTGCACTTGTGGCACGTGTCGGCACCTATTCCGTCGAAGCTGCCACTGAAGCCATAGCATCCTGTTTCCGAAACACTGCCTGCCCCACCGCGTTCTTCTCCACCGATGGCCTGATGTCTGCTGCGCTGATGGGCGTATTGAAGGAAAAGCGGCTTTCGATTCCGGAAAACATCTCACTGGTGTGCTTCGACGACCTCGACTGGATGCAATTCCACGAGCCGACGATCAGCGCCGTTGTGCAGCCGACAAGAGAGGTTGGCGAAAGAGCCGCGCGGCTGGTGCTCGACCGTATCGTCGATGGCGCGCGATCGCCATCCCGTTCTGTGTTGAAGGCCGACCTGATTCGGAGAGAGTCTATTCAGCCGCCGGCGAGCTCTGGTTGAGCGTGGCTCGCGCCATCTCGAGCTGTACCGGAAGATCAATGGGCACCCCATAGCCGACGGCCCCATAGTAGGAGCAGGTTCTGGCAGCCGCCTCGGCAGCGGCCGACAGTGTGTCGCTTGGCTTTTCCTTCGTCATGAGACCGACCAGGGTTCGGGCGATGAAAGTGTCGCCGGCGCCAAGAGTGTCCACCGCTTCAACTGAAACAGCTTGCATGTCGTATTGCGTGTCGCCCTTAAGGAGAACGGCGCCATCGCGCCCTCGGGTCGCCAGCACCCATTGTGCACCTGCATTTCTTATGGTTCGGGCAAGCTCCACTGCATCCTTCTGTGAGAGATGACTGGTGGAAACGGAAGCCAACAGGCACAACGGAGCGACTTGAGCGATATGGTGCGCTTCGTGACGAACGGCAAAATCATAGGAAAGAGCTGTTCGCTGAGCGATCTCCGGAAGCCATTGGTCAAGCGCGCTGCTTTGGCCCACATGGGCAACGTCAAATCCTGACAGGAAATCGAAATCGTCCATATCGGGGATGAAGCGCGAGACGCCGAAATCATTGTTGAGGAACACCCTGTCCCCGTCCACATGGCCGATGACACAATAGGCCGTGATACCTTCGACAGTGCGCAGTCGTTCAATGTCAACGCCCTCCTGCAGCAGAACATTGCGCATATGCCTCCCCGCCGCGTCGTCGGCCATAGCGCCGACATAGGCGCTATCGGCGCCAAAACGGCGGGCAAAGACGGATACATTGTAGCAATTTCCTCCCGGATACATCAGCCCGTTGGAGAGGTAGCAGTCGACATCATTGTCTCCGATCGCCGCGATTCGAACCATTTTTCTCTATTCCGATTGACAAGGTGTGAGAACGTTCCCACAATGACTCCATGGTGTCAACAAGGTCTCCGGTAAGGGGAGGCTGTGCAGAGGAATTGGTATGAAGCGTGAATTGAGCCCGGATGTGCAGATGGCCCTGGAGGCGATCGGGCAACGCGAGATCACCCATGTGTTTCTGGTTGCTTGCGGTGGATCCCTGTCGATCATGCACCCGGGAAAATACTTTATCGATCGGCATTTCGAGACGATCACATCCGATCTCTACAATGCGGATGAATTCATTTGCCGCCATCCCCGTCATCTGGGCGAGAAGGCGCTGGTGATCCTTTGCTCGCAGACGGGCACCACGCGGGAGACCGCGAACGCTGCCAGGTTTGCGCGTGAGAACGGCGCTGTGACCGTGGCCATGACGCTCGATCTTCAATCCCCTTTGGCCGAGGCGGCAGACCATGTGGTGCGCTACGATGCGCCCTACACAACTGGTGTTCCGATCGACCCTGCAGACAGCAATTACGCTGTTCTCTACATGGTTTTGGCGGGCCTTTTGCGCCAGCGGGAAGGGCGCGATGTTGTCTCCTCGCTTTTGTCCAGTCTCGGCAATCTGCCGTCGGCCATCGATCAGGCAAAGAGCGTCTATGAAGATCGCTTCGAAACCTATGCGGACCGGTTCAAGGACAGTTCGGTCATCTACACTGCGGCCAGTGGCGCCGGTTATGGGGCTGCCTACTCCTTCGCCATCTGCGTGTTGATGGAAATGCAATGGATCAACTCGCAGGCCATTCACGCGAACGAGTTCTTTCACGGACCTTTCGAGGTCGTCGATGAAAACACCAATGCCATTCTCCTCATAGGGATGGATGAGACGCGGCGCATCGAAGAGCGCACGCGCGATTTTCTCTATCGGTTCGGTGATCGCGAAAGGATCATGGTTCTGGATGCAGCCGAGCTTGATCTGAGTGGGATCGACGCGGCGTTCCAGGGCTATCTCGTACCACTGGTCTTCTTCGATGCCCTTTGGGGGTTTGCCTACAAGCTCGCCCAGCGCCGCAATCACACCATGCTCGAAGCACGACGCTACATGAAGAAGATCCACGATTACTGAGGGGAAAATCTGAGCGCGGCGGTGGAAACATTGCCGCCGCGAACGCAGTGAGAAGGCGCTCATTGCATGAGACGGGCGCGCTAAAACGGAGGAGCATCATGGGGAACAGAAACATGAACTTGATCAAACGTCGAAGCATTCTGGGCAGCATTGCAGCTGGCGTGGTGATGGCGGTTTTACCTCCCGCTCATGCTGCGGAAGTCACCTTGCGCATTGCCTCGGTCAATCCGCCCACAGCGGATTCGGTTGTCATGGTGGAAAAGGTCGCCGAACGCATCACCGAGCGTACTGAAGGCCGCGTCGCCTTCCAGCTTTTTCCTTCAGGGCAGCTTGGCTCGACCAGTGATTCACTGGAGCAGGCAAGCCAGGGGCAACCCATCATTACCTTTACCTCGGCCTCCTTCATGGCCACTTTCGGCGTACCGGAACTGTCCGTCGTTGAAGGCCCGTTCATCATTGATGACGGTGAACAGGGGGAGCGCCTCGCCAATTCGGACCTGATGCAGGGCTACTATGACCAGTTGGCTGAAAAGGCGGCAATCCGGGTTCTTGCGATCAACTGGTTTGATGGGCCCCGTCACATGATCGGTGATGCACCCTATGTGGAGCCGGCCGATTTGAAAGGTGTGCGGATGCGGGTGCCACCGGTGGAAACATGGCTGAAGACGTTTGAACCCCTTGAGGTCATTGCGACGACGGTCGAGGCGGCGGAGGTCTACTCGGCTTTATCGCAGGGCGTTGTGACAGCTGCCGAGGCGCCATTGACCGGCCTTCGTGCGAGCCGCTGGTATGAACCGGCAAAACACCTCACCTTGACCGGGCATTTCAACCTCTTCACTGGATGGGTGATGAGTGAGGCTGCCTATCAGTCGATCAGCGATGAGGACCGCGCGATTCTTGTGGAAGAGTTCCGTCAGGGCGGGCGTGAGTTGACAACTCTGTCGGAAGAGAAGGCCGCAGAGATCCGCAAGGAGTTTGAAGCCGCTGGCGTCACGTTCCACGATGCCGACATCGATGCCTACCGCAAAGCGACGGCCGGCTTCTACAATAGCTTTCCGCAATGGCCTGAAGGGCTCTACGACAAGGTCCGTGCCGCCGCTACCGGAAATTGACTTGAGGGTCGCTTGAGGGTCGGTGGTGTGTTGGGGCAAGCCGTGATTGTCATCGACCCCAAGTGAACGGCGGCGGTGTTCTCAACAGCGGGACATCGTCGCCGATCACTTGACCTGACAACATAACAATGCGGGCGAGGGGATCCCGGGAGGAAAGGTGAGGGGAGTGCTGCACAGGTTCTTTTCCGTTGTTGGTTCGGTCATCCCGGCCATCCTGCTGGGCGTTGTTCTGCTGGTCGTAAGCGCCAATGTTCTCGCGCGCGGATTGTTTGGCCTCACCTTTCACGCAGCGCATGATCTCGCGCTGGTGGCCTTTGCCGGTGTCGTGTGGTTCGGCGTCGTCGGGGCGGCCCTCAATGGCCAGCTCTTTGGGGTGAGCTTTTTCTCCAACCGTTTGCCACCCCGTTGGCGCCTTGCTGTGCAGTTGCTGGTCCACGCCATTGTCACCGTCATTGCACTCGCGGTGATCGATGCCGCACAGGCACAGATCGCCACGGCGCGCTTCACACGCTTTCTCGCTCTGGGGTGGCCAAAATGGATCGTGTCTGCAGGACTCCTGGCAGCCATGGCCGTGCTGATCCTCGTTCAGATCACACAGGCGTGGGAGCGTTTGAAGGCGGGTCCGGAGGATCGGCCTTGACCCTCATTGCGATTGTCTTCCTGCTGCTTCTTGTTCTCGGAACACCGATCGCCTTCGTTCTGCTGGGAACATCGGTCGCCTATTTCGCCGTGAACCCGATGATGGCGAGCATTGTGGCTCAACGCATGTCCTCGGCACTGGAATCCTTTCCGCTTCTGGCCGTCCCCTTCTTCGTGGTCGCAGGCGCCGCCATGGCCCGTGGCGGCATTGCTGAGCGCCTCTATGGTTTTGCCAATGCGCTGGTCGGGCATTGGTGGGGTGGTCTGGCGCAGGTGGCCGTGATGAACTCCCTGTTTCTGGGTGCAATGTCGGGATCGTCCAATGCCGACGCAGCCATTGATGCGCGCACGATTGCCCCGATCATGCGCGACAAGGGGTATTCCAACGGTTTTGCCTCCGTCATCAGTGCGGCATCCGGTGCCATTGCGCCGATCATGCCGCCAAGCATTGGCCTCATCATCTACGGCTTGCTCACCAACACCTCGATCGGGCGGCTTTTTCTCGGTGGTGTCGTGCCGGCCTTCCTGATCACGGGAGCGCTTCTGGTGACGGTGCGGCTCATCGCCAAGCGGCGCGGATACCGGCCGGAGCGCGAGAAAAGAGCCCCCGCGACCGAGGTTCTTGGCCGCGGGCGCGCTGCCCTGTGGGCACTGGCCATGCCCGTCATGCTCATCTTCGGGCTGCGCACCGGCTGGTTCACCCCGACGGAACTGGGTGCTATCGCCGCAATCTATGCATTCGCGGTCGGCCTTGTCATCTACCGTGGGATCGGACTTGGCGACACATACGGTCTTCTGCGTGAATCCGCTCATACGACTGCGAGTGTTCTGTTCATCGTCGCCTCCGCCAGTGTCTTCTCGATGATCCTCGCACTGGAGCAGATTCCTCAGCAGATTGTCGGTGCACTGCTTGTCATCTCCGACAATCCGCATGTGGTTCTTCTGATCATCATGCTGGGGCTGCTTGCCCTTGGAACCGTTCTGGAAGGGCTGGCTCTGCTCGTCATCCTTGCGCCACTGCTTCTGGAGGTGACGAGCCTGCTCGGGATCGATCCCGTCCATTTCGGTGTTCTTCTGGTCTTGAACACCACCATCGGGTCACTGACACCGCCGGTCGGAACGGTGCTTTACACCGTCTGCGCCATCACGCGTTGTTCGGTGGAGGAATACACCCGCGAGGCATTGCCCTTCCTGGCGGCGTTGGTGGCGGTCCTTCTTCTGCTGGCCGTCTTCCCACCACTGGTCACCGCCTTGCCCAATCTTCTTTTCTGAGACCTTTCATGCAATACATCGATGCTCAAACCGTGCACGAAACTCTTGACTATGCCTCGCTGATCGACGCGCTCGAACAGGCGCATCACGGGGTTATGCCGGAGACGGCCAACCTGATTGCGGATGAGCCTGAGGGCGGGCCGAACAAGTTCGTGACGCTCGTTGGCTGGAATCAGCAGGACATCATCGTGGTCAAGATGGTCGGGGTATTCCCTCAAAACCTGACCCTCATGCCGCCGCAGGCCTCGGTGCAGGGCCTCGTGTGCGTTTTCGACGCTCGGACCGGCACCCCGCTTTTGGCTGTAGATGGCGAGGCCATGACCTTCCGCAAAACCGCAGCCGATTCAGCGCTGGGCGCACGACTTCTGGCAAGACGGGACGCAGAGACGCTGCTCATCGTCGGAGCGGGCGGTCTTGCGCCGCATATGGTCGCTGCCCACCGCGCTGCCCGGCCCGGCATACAGCGCGTCCTGATCTGGAACCGCACACATGATCGGGCGAAGGCGCTTGCTTCATCTATTGAAGGTCCAGTAACCGCGCAGGCTGTCGAAAACCTCGACGAGGCTGTCTGCCAGGCGGACATCATCTCCTGTGTAACCATGGCCGAGGAGCCGCTGGTGAAGGGGCGTTTGTTCAAACCAGGCGTCCATCTGGATCTCGTCGGTGCCTATTTGCCCCATATGCGCGAGACTGATGACGAGGCCATGAGACGCGGCACGATCTTCGTCGATACCCGTCAGGGCATGGAGGGTGCGGGCGACCTCGCCCGTCCGGTTCGTGACGGCGTCATCGATTGGGACGACGTGAAGGCCGATTTCTTCGAATTGTGCTCTGATGTGAAATCGGGGAGGCAATCTGAGGAAGAGATCACGGTGTGCAAGAATGTGGGCGGTGCCCATCTGGACCTGTTCACGGCTAGACTTCTTGCGGAAAGAGCGGGCCGAACTGCGGTAGTCTAGCTGGATGCGCCGCAAAAGCGACCGCACAATGTCACGGGCGGGAGGAAGTGTATGCCATCCATTTCGTGTAGTTTCGACGCGAGCCTCGGGCCGCGCAGTGCGTGGAACGGTTTGACCTAATGGGATGAACTGCCTTCCTACCCCGAACGCGGCTATCTTCGCGGGCAAATGGTGGAGCAGAAGGAGCATCCTGATGGTTATCGCGGTTCTTGGTATCGATCTTGGAAAGACGATCTGCAGTATTGCTGGCCCGGATGAGCGAGGCACCTTGGTTCTGAGCAGGCGCATTCAGCGCTTCCGACTGCTGGACCTTCTGTCTTCGTTACCGCCCTGCATTGTTGCCATGGAGGCCTGTGGTGGTGCCCATCATATCGGACGCTTCTGCGTCGAGCAGGGCCACGAGCCGCGACTGATGTCGCCGCTTTATGTGCGCCCCTATGTAAAGGTGCACAAGAACGACGACCGGGATGCTGAGGCAATCGCAGAAGCGGCCACACGTCCAACCATGTCATTTGTCGCGGTGAAGTCCGAAGAACAGCTCGATCTACAAGCTTTGCACCGCGCCAGAGAGCGTCTGGTGCACAACCGGACCCGTCTGATCAATCAGGCACGTGGATTCCTGATGGAGCGCGGAGTTCGCATCGGGACCGGTCGGCACGTGTTTCAGCGGGCTCTTGGCCAGTTGATCGCCGATCCCTCGAAACAGCTGTCACCGGCGATGATCGCGATCCTCTCGAACATGGCCGAGGAATTGACTGCGATCAATGATAGGGTCGCGGATTTCGATACGGAGATTGCAGCGCATGCACGCAGCAATGCGGACATGCGGCGCTTAATGGAGATACCGAGCATCGGTCCGACTATTGCAAGTGCACTTGTTGCCGCTGTTGGTGACGGTGGATGCTTCGCGAAAGCCAGGGATCTATCGGCCTGGCTCGGCCTCGTGCCGCGTCAGATCACGACTGGTGGCAAAGCCAGGCTGATTGGAATCTCGAAGCACGGCAACAGATACCTGCGAAAGCTGTTTATCCATGGTGCGCGAACAGTCCTCCATCTTGTGAAGGATAGAACGTCGCCCATTGCCCGATGGTCAGATGGCTTGAAGGAACGAGCACATGTGAACGTCGCGGCCGTCGCGATGGCAAACAAGCTCGCACGCATCGCATGGGCCGTACTGACAAAGGGGGAACGGTATCGGCACAGCGCGCTCGCTGGCGCATGATGGTGACGATGTGAACACGATCGACTGAGAAGGAATCTGCGAGCGGAGTGAAGATGGATCAACGGCCAATCGGCGTTTTGTGAGCCTGACGGGGAGCATGGCCTTCGAGTGCCGATGACCTAGCGAGACACAGCGCGCGCGACTTCTCATCTTGGTCAGGGGTAATCACGATCCCCGAACAAAGACCGAATACATAGAAGCAGGGTCAACGGAACATCGACAAATCGCTTGCACGGGAAGGCAGTTCATACATTGCGCCCCTGAGACCGTGCTTTAGAGCCACAGTGAGTTGTCGCGGAAGCGGACATACGTGCGCCCATACCACATGTCGAAAGGAGGCTTGAACACACGAGTCGGTGTGTCGGCTCAGTCGCTGAGTGTCAGGTGCTTGTCTGTCGCGCATCTGTAGCAACACAGCGGATATTGAAAACATGATGGAATCTCTCTTGTTTTTAACGCGATCCCCAAGTAATCGGTGCCTCGCGGTTTTAGTCGGAAACGGAGTCTACGGATGCGGAACAAGAGTCTGGTCGTTGCAGGGAGCGTCGCCGCGTCACTGGCTGCCACGGCAGTACAAGCGGAAACCACCTCCTATCCCCTTACAATCGAGAATTGCGGGCAGAGCGTCACGTTCGAACAGGCACCTCGGAACGCAGTGGCGCTGGGACAGAACAGCGCCGAGATCATGTTGCTGCTTGGCCTCGATGACCGGATGGCGGCGACAGCTTTCTGGCCGAATAAGGTTCTTCCCGAGCTCGAAGAGGCCAATGAGGAGGTCGAGGTGCTGACGGTCGAGTTCCCAACGCTCGAATCCGTCCTGTCGAAGCAACCCGATTTTGTGGCGGCGATGTTGACAACACTGCTGGGCCCGGACAGCAAGGTGGCCAAGCGCAGCGACTTCGAGGACCTTGGCATCCCGACCTATCTTTCGCCGAGCGCCTGCTCGGTGGTGGCCGACACGGAAAATTCCAGCAACAGTGCGTCGACCAGCGTCTACGGTCTGCGCGAAGACCTGTGGTCGATGGATCTGCTCTACAAGGAGATCAAGGATATATCGCATATCTTCGACGTCGCCGACCGTGGCGAGGCGCTGATCTCCGACTTGAAGGCGCGCGAGGCGGCACTGCGCGATGAATTTCCCGCGCGCGGCAACCTGACCTTCCTGTTCTGGTTCTCCAGCTCGTCGCCCTCCGACGACGCCTATCTGGCCGGCGGTAACGGGCCGTCCGGCTACATAGCCCATCTTCTCGGCGGCTCGAACGCCTTGAAAACCGAAGCGGAATGGCCCGCACTCGGCTGGGAGGGCATCATGGCTTCCGACCCGACTGTCATCGTAGCGGCGCAGGTCGACCGCGAGCGCTGGGGGCTTGACGAGGCTGACAACAAGATCGCGTTCCTGACCTCGGATCCATCCGTCAGCCAGATGGATGCCGTCAAGGATGGCCGCATCGCGGTCATGAGCGGCGCGGCCATGAATCCGAGCATCCGCACACTCTACGGCGCCGAGGAATTGGCTCGGCAGCTCAGGACGTTCGATCTGCCGCAATGACCGCCGACGCACGGGACGGGGGCGCGTTCAAAATCGCCCTGTCCCTCATTTTGTCCATGGCCGTTCTCGTCATCGCGATCGCATTCGCGACCGCGATCGGCGATTACAACATCGCTGTTCGCACCGTCTTCCTGGCGGTGACGAACGAACTCGGCCTCACGTCGGCCGAAGTTCCCCCGATCGAGCAAAGCGTGGTCTGGAACCTGAGGTTGAGCCGGGCACTGGTCGCGGCGCTGGCAGGCGCCGGTCTGTCGCTGTGCGGCGCCATCCTGCAGGCACTTCTGCGCAACGCGCTAGCCGAGCCGTTCGTGCTCGGCGTTTCCGCCGGGGCTTCCACGGGGGCGGTGTGCGTGATCGTGCTGGGTGTCGGCGCGGGAAGCCTGTCGCTATCCCTCGGCGCCTTTTCCGGCGCGTTCGCAGCCTTCGGGCTGGTAGCGATCCTATCGAACGGCGCCACCAGCGGGCCAAACCACACAATTCTCGCCGGTGTCGCCGCATCGCAGCTCTTCAACGCGCTGACCTCTTATATCGTCACCACATCGGGCAATGCCCAGCAGGCGCGCGACGTGATGTTCTGGCTGCTCGGCAGCTTCGGCGGCGTGCGCTGGCCCGACTTCCAGCTTCTCGTGGTCGTCGTCATCGTAAGCCTCGCCATCTGCATCTGGATGGCACGTGCACTCGATGCCTTCACCTTCGGAGACGAAGATGCGGCGGCGCTCGGGGTGCCGGTCGCGCGCATCCGCCTCGTCCTGTTTGCCGCAACTGCGATGGTGACGGCAACGATCGTCAGCATGGTGGGCGCGATCGGGTTCGTCGGCCTCGTCGTGCCTCATGCGGCTCGATGCGTCGTTGGACCGATGCATTTGCGGCTGCTTCCAGCGTGTGCCGTCGTCGGTTCGGTCTTCATGGTCGTCGCCGATATCGTCTCGCGGGTGATCGTCGCGCAGCAGACCATTCCGATCGGCGTTGTCACGGCTCTCGTCGGGGTACCGTTCTTCGCCATCATCCTCTACCGAGCGAGGCCGCAGACATGAGCGTTGTCGCGCAGAATCTCGTTTGGGGTGTCAGAGGCAAGACGATCATCGACGATGTGTCGCTAGCCATTGCGCGGGGCGAGACGCTGGGCTTGATCGGCCCCAACGGTTCCGGAAAGTCATCGCTGTTACGGCTCTTGGCGGGTTTGAAGCGGCCCCATGCGGGGCGAGTGGAAATCAACGCGGAGGACATCGCGCGAGTGCCCCGCCGCGCGTTGTCCAGGCAGGTCGCTTTCGTGCAGCAGAACGCGACGACAGACACCAATGTCACCGTCCGCGATGTCGTACGGCTGGGGAGAACGCCGCACCGATCCGCCTTGGCTGGCTGGGCGGCGGCCGATGAAGCCGCCGTCGCATCGGCACTCGACCGCGTTGAGATGGCCGCGCATCAAGCGCAGGCATGGCAAACATTGTCGGGCGGTGAACGCCAGCGTGTGCACATAGCGCGGGCCCTGGCTCAGACACCACAGATCATGTTCCTCGACGAACCCACCAATCACCTCGATATCCATCATCAGATCGAGATCATGCGCATGGTCCGCGATCTCCACCAGACAAGTGTCGTGGCCCTGCACGACCTCAACACCGCCGCCATGTTCTGCGACCGGATCGTGGTGCTGCGGTCAGGGTCCGTCGTTGCCTACGGATCGCCGGAAGCCGTGCTAACGGAAGACATTCTACGCGAAGTATTCCGGGTGAAGGCGCATGTCAGTCGGCTTTCACACCATAGCCGCCCGCATATCCGTTACCTAGCGGAGTGATCCCAGAGCCCGCCTCACAAGACGCACAATGTCTCGCCGAATTCGAACCACAAGCACCTGGCGAGTACACTTCGTGTCGGGATCCTCGTCTCCGTGGCCGCGTTCCAATTGCTATCCGATGGAAGAGGACGGTCCCCTCCCGACACAGCGACCGCCGATGACATCCGGCACTACCAGTTGCATCAGCATGAGACCGGCGTGTGCCCGCCGACGATTAACAGCACGGTTTCGGCGCTGCGCTTCTGCTTACGGTAACGCTGAACCGGCGGGATCTTGCGCGAACTCTGGTCATAACCCGCAGTCCGCGCAATCTGCTAGAGGTGCTGAGCGTGGAGGAAGTTGCACGCCTGCTCGAGGCAGCGCCAGGCATCAAACACAAGGCAGCGCTCGGTGTACCTATGGCGCGGGCTTGCGTGTCTCCAAGGGCGCTCATCTCAAGGTCGACGATATCGACTTGACCCGCATGCTGATCCGCGTCGAACAGGGCAAGGGACGCAAGGACCGTAACGCCATGCTCTCGCCGCAACTCCTGGAGCTTTGCGTCTGTGGTGGCGTGTGTCCGACGTCAGCACCAATGAGACAATTTGGGCTTAACGGAGAAGGGAGGATTTCTGGGTTGCCGAGATCGTCCAAATCCATCCTGGCCATAGGGCAGAGGTAGTGCAGATCGTTCCATCCGGAGCCTAAATCACCCGCAAGTCTCGGACGGATCCCGAAACCCAACAATCCTCATTGGGACTCTGCGAAAAAGGTCCGAAAATCGCAACTTTGTTGCGCCATTTCGGCAATGCGCTTCTTGAAACTCGAACTGCGGTCATGGCGATAGAGAACCGCATAGCGCACATGCGGCAACCTGATTTGTGTGGGGATGTGTTTCAGCCTGCCATCTTGCACGAGTTGCGAGACTGCCGGCACCGGGAGGTAACTCACGCCGAGGCCTGAAACCGTAAAGCCGATCTGCGCCAGCATGCTTTCGCAATGGATTGTCTTGGAGGGCGTGATGTTGTGCTCGGAGAGCCAGCGGCCATAGACAAGGCCGGTTCCGGATCGTGTGCCTTGAACTAGCATTGTAAAGTTCGAAAGCTCTTTTAGCGATAGAGGATCCTCACCCGTATGCGATTCCGGTACGCCCATCCAGGCATTTTCCACGGCCTTCAGCGGCACCGTAACGCAGCGTGAATCGTTGAACACATCTGGAATGACGATCAGGTCAATCGTGTCGTCCATAAGACGATCAAAGAGCGTTGCACTGAGCTCGACTTCCGGCTCGATGCTGACGCGGGGATACTCTGTCTTGATCTCCTTCACGAGCTGGGGAAGCCAGGTCATGGCGGTCAGCTCCGTGACCCCAAGCCGGAAATGCCGGATCAGGACTTGGCTTGAGCTGATACGCTCGATGAAATTGTCGCGCTCCTCAAGAAGGGACCTGGCGTAATGCAGGATTTCCTGCCCCTTCTCAGTCAGCCGCGCGGTGCGCTTGGAGCGGTCGAAAATCTCGACGCTGAACTGTTGCTCCAGCTCCTGCACCCGCTTTGAGATCGCCGACTGCGTCGTATTGAGGCGATCGGCAGCGGCTGCAAAGCTCCCGAGCTCGGTGATCCAGTAGATCGCTTCAAGCTGTTTGAAGGTAATCAAGCGGTCGCACTCCCTCTGCCGGCCTAACAGGTCCGGCATACACTCTGCGGATTATCCCGTCACGGGCAAGAGCCCGCCAAGGATGTGCTCGCAGAAGAAGGAGGTGCCCTGACATGCTGCGGTCAGGCAGCAGGACCAGAGGGTTTGCCATAAGCGCCCTTGTATGTGCCTTCGGCAATGCTCTTCATGATCTCGGCTTCCTTTGCCTCCTGCGCGCGCACGCAGCTCAGCAATTCTCCGGCAATCGATTGCGGAAAGGCTACGATCCCGTCCTCATCGCCGACCACGATGTCTCCCGGTTCGATCACGAAGCCTCCGATGGAAACGGGAACATTGATCTCACCTGGACCATTCTTGTAGGGGCCGCGGTGGATGGCCGAGCGGGCGAAGCAGGGAAACGAGCTTTGTGCGAGTGCGCCAGCGTCGCGGATCGATCCATTGATGACGAAGCCCACGGCTCCGCGTGATGCACCGATAGAGGTCATGATCTCGCCGACCAGTGCACGGTTTTCATGTCCTTCGCCATCGACTACAAGGACTTCTCCCGGACGTATCTGCTCCAGCGCCTTGTGAATGAATAAGTTGTCGCCTGCTGCCACGCGCACGGTCAGGGCCGTGCCTACCATCACTTCGCCTGTCTTGTGGAAGGGGCGCAGCCCGATGGCTCCGGGCACACGCTCGAGATTGTCGCTGATGATCGCCGTAGCGCTGGAACGAAAGGCTTCGATGATGGCGGGGTCCGCCTGAGCGGCATTCGGGAAAATGCGGTTTCCGATCATGATCCGGGCCTTTCACGCGGTGGCCGACTGGCGGGGTTCGTTGGCAAAAAGTGCTTCGCAGGCGGTGACGACATTGGCGCACCCCTGCTCAATGATTTCCATGCCGGTAGCGAAGGAAAAGCGAATATAGGGCGAGAGCCCGTAGGCGCTGCCATCCACCACTGCGACATTGGCGGCTTCCAGCAGATAGAGAGCCACGTCCGTGTCGGTTTTGAGAACCTTGCCGGCCGGTGTCGTTTTGCCAATAAGTCCGGCCACGCAAGGGTAGAGATAAAAAGCGCCGGAGGGTGCACGCACATCGAGGCCGGGCGCTTGCCTGAGAAGCTCGACCATCCTGTCGCGCCGCTTGCGATAAAGCGCGGTCGCCTCCTCGATGCAGCTCTGGTCGCCGTCGAGCGCCGCGACGGTCGCCGCCTGGCTGATGGAACTGGGACAGGTGGTGCTTTGGCTGAGCAGCTTGGTCATGGCATCGATCAGCGGCTTGGGGCCGACCGCATAGCCGACGCGCCAGCCTGTCATTGCATAGGCTTTGGAAACTCCACTGATGAGAAGCGAGCGCTCGGCGAGATCGGGCGCCACCTCGACGATGCTCGGTGAGCGCTCGCCTTCATAGAAGAGATTTTCGTAGATCTCGTCGGTCATGATCCACACATGCGGATAGCGGCGTAAGACGTCGGCCAACGCGGCGAGTTCCTCGCGGGAATAGAAAGCCCCGGTGGGGTTGTTGGGCGCGTTGAGCACCAGCCACCGCGTGGCCGGTGTGATGGCCGCTTCGAGCGCTACTGGAGTGAGCTTGAAGTCATCTTCGGCGTCTGCCGTGGCGATCACCGGGCGTCCGCCCTGCAACCCGACGATATCGGGATAGGAAACCCAATAGGGAGCCGGAACGATGACATCAACGCCGGCCTCGACGGTGGTTGCGAACGCTTCGTAGATAAGCTGTTTTGCGCCGCAGCCGACGACCACGTTTTCGGCCTTGCAGGCAAGCCCCTTCTCGCGGGCGACTTTGCGGGCCACCGCTTCGCGCAGGGCCGGCGTGCCGGCGGATGCGGTGTAATGCGTGTCGCCGTTCCTCATGGCTGAAATCGCCGCTTCGACGATGTGCGGCGGCGTTGGAAGGTCCGGCTCGCCGATGGTGAAATCCAGGATCTTGCGGCCCGCCGCCTCCAGCTCCGTCACCATCTTCTTTGCGGCGATACTCGCCGACGGCTTCAGCATGATGACTCTCTCAGCCAGTTTCAGCATCATTTCCCATACCTCATCGTATGCGCCATGCGGCGCTTTAAGGACCATAATCAAGCTAACGCATGAGTAATAGCGATAATTATTGATGTTTTATTATGAAAATTGCGACTTTATTGGAGGGTGTGCTTCCACCGTCTTTCGGCATTGGGAACCCGGGTTTCCTAGGCTCGCGGGGCCTTGTCATGCGCGCGCCTTGAGAACGATCAGAGTTTGCCGGGCAGGAAGGTCGCGATCTCAGGAAATGCGGCCAGCAGGAACACAAAGGCGATCATGATGAGAAAGAAGGGAAAGACCGCCTTGGCGATCCGTCCGAGCTTCTCGCCCGTAAGACCCTGGATGACGAAGAGATTGAGACCGACCGGCGGTGTGATCTGCGCCATTTCCACGACGATTACGAGGAAGACACCGAACCAAATCTTGTCGTATCCCACATTGGTGACCAGCGGCAGCACGATGGGCAGCGTCATGACGATGAGCGACATGCCTTCGAGGAAACAACCGAGCACGATGTAGATCACGACCAGAAGCGCGATGAGCATCATGGGGCTGAGATCGAGCGCGTTGATTTGTGCGGAAATCGCCTGCGGCAGGCCGAGATAGACCACCGCGGTCGAGAGGAACGAGGCTGCCGCAATGATAAGCCCCAGCATGCTTGCCGTGCGCGCCGTGCCGAGGCAGGCGTCCGTCATGGCCTTGACGCTGAGCGTGCCTTCCACCGCCATGATGACGAGCGTCATGAAAACGGCGACGGCGGCCGCCTCCGACGGGCTTGCGAAGCCGCCATACATGGAGCCGAGCAGCACGCCCATCAGGATGAAGAAGGGCAGGAGCGTGGGAAAGGCGCGCAGGCGTTCCTTCCAGATGTTTTTGGAAGAACTCTGCTCGGGTTCATATTGCCGCTTCAGGACGATAGCGCGGATGCCGAGATAGAGCACGAACATGCCCGCCAGGAGGAGGCCCGGCAGAATGCCGGCGGCAAAGAGCTTGAGAACCGAGGTCTGCGCGAGAACGCCGTAGATGATCAGGATCACGCTTGGCGGGATGAGGAAACCCAGCGTGCCGGCTCCGGCCAGCGAGCCCATGACGACCGAGCGTTCATAGCCTCGCTTTTCCAGTTCGCGCACCGTGATGCGGCCGACGGCGCTGGTCGTGGCCGCCGAGGAGCCCGAGATGAGGGCGAAGAAGGTGCAGCCGAGCACGTTCGTATGCAGGAGCCCGCCGGGCAGGCGGCGCACCCACGGTTCGAGCGCGCTGAAAAGCCCGTCAATGAAGCGCGAGCGGAACAGGAGCTCCGCCATGAGGATGAACAGCGGAAGGGCCACCAGCTCCGGCGAGGTGAGCCCGTTCCAGACGGTCTGCGCAAGGACTTTGTCCACCGGCAAGGAGCGAAACAGGCTGAGCCCGCCAATGCCCACGCCCATCAGGGCGAGGCCGACCCAGGCGCCACTGGTCAGGAGCAGGAGGAACAGGGCAATCGTCGTGAGAATTGGCATCGTTTGGGTTTCCTTCCGCTCAATCGGCCCGCGAAGTCTCGTTCCACGGCACCACGAGCGGGCTGCCGACGATCGTCTGGACGAGACGAAGCGCAAGTTGCAGCGTCAGCATCGCGGCACCCGCCGAGACGAAGATGGCCGGAATGACAAGCGGGACATTATTGATTGTGCCGGAAGTGCGCCCGGTAGCGCCATATCCCCAGGCCAATCCGAAAAGAGCCTTGGTCAGATAGGCGGAGATCGCCAGTCCAACCACAGTTGCCACGATTTCGAAGAGGCGTGGGTTGAGACCGCGGATCAGCGTGACGCGGATATGGCCGTCGGTCCGAAGCGTGAAGGCCGCGCCCAGAAAAATGGCGCTGACATGGAGATAGGAGGCGTATTCCCACACGAAGGGCAGGCTTATGCCTGCTCCGTTGCGCAGGACGATCTCGGCCATCTGCATAATGGCGATAAGCAGAATCGCGCCGCCGGAAAGATAGGCGAGCATGCGGGAAAAGCGATCGACCAGCGAATTGACGGCCTGCCACATCGGTTTCTCTCCTGGAAAGAAGGATGCGAGCGCGAGCTGCCGCAGTCTCGCATGCGGGTGCCCGCCCAGCGGGCAAGAGAGCAGCGCCGGCTTTGTTAGCCGGCGCGCTTATTGATTACTGCTTCTGGAAAGCTTCGACAACGGCCTTGGCCTTGTCGCCCATCTCGTTAAGGGCGGCCTTGCGCAGTGGCGCGGCGCGCTCGCGCAGTTCGGTGCGGGTCCCCTCGGAGAGATCGCCGACCACCATGCCATTGTCGGCGAGCGTCTTCATCGCATTGGTGTCGACCTCCTGAGCGGCGGCCCAGAATTCCGGTTCCAGCTTCTCGGCGATGGCCGAAATCTGGCCCTGCTGCTCTTCGCTCAGGGCGTTCCAGGCGTCCAGATTGACGCTCACCACATTGGTGTTCCACGTCTGACGGGTCGGATAGGCGTATTTCAGGAACTCCCAAAATGCACCGTCGATGGCCGAGGGAGACGAGGTGGCGACGGCGTCGATGGCGCCGGCGGCGAGCGACGGTATGACCTCGCCCCAGGGAAGCTGCACCGCCGTCATGCCGGCGGCCTGAAAGATCTCCGTCGAGGATTTGTCGTAGGAACGAATCTTGATACCGCTCATGTCGCCAATAGCGCTGATCTCGGTCTTGGTGAAGATCTGCTGCTGCGGCCAGGGAATGGTGAAGAGCACCTTCTGGTTCGCGGCGCCGAACACCTCGTCCAAAAGCGGACGATAGTGCTTCTGGAACGCACGTAGTTCGTCGAAGCTGCCGATCAGATAGGGCAGGGATTCAAGACCCATCAACTTGTTCTCGCCCACCTGCTGGTTGAGCAGCATGTCGCCGATTGGCACCAGGCCATCGCGAACGGCGGAGAACATCTCGGGGCCCTTGAAGCCCAGCGAGCCGCCGGGATGCAGCGTGATTGCCACTTCACCATTGGTCGCAGCCTTTACCTCGTCGGCGAAGCGCTGTTCGTTCTTGGTGATGTAGTTGTCAGCAGGCCAGGCAAGCGGCAGGTCCCAATTGGTCTGCGCCACGGCCGATGTCGCGCCGAGTGCCATCGACGCTGTGAATGCGAGAGAGAGAAGTGATTTGAACATGGATTTCCCCTTTTCTGTGAGAGCCCGTGCAGACGGCAAGGTTTCGCGGAAAGGCCCTTTGTTATCAGCTATTTACAGTTTCATAATTATTCCATACTGAATAGCGATAATAATAGATCGTATTTGATCGCTTTATTTTATGAGTTTGGTAGAGTTCTCGGTGCTCCGGCCGCTACGCGCGCGGCATGGAGCGGGTATGTTGCAAGGGATGGGCATTCTTCTTGCGTCCGAGTTTCCGGGATGTCTTGGGCCGGCAGAGCCGTCGCCGAACCCCGCATTGTCCGTTTATCTTTTTTATGAATGATTCAAAATGCGAATTTATCGCTTTTTTGCGCGTCGTCTTTTCGTCATGACTTCCCTTAAAGAACGGGGAGCCGGAAGACCGTGGAACTCGACAGGATCAAGGCTTATGTCGACCTCGTGAGAGGTGGCGGAATAGCGGAACTGGAAATCACCGAAGGCGATACGAAAATTCGCGTTCTGGCGGAAGCCGGGATGGCCGTATGCGCTCCGGAGTCGAGCGAACCGCCCCTGATCGCATCCCCGCAGATCGCGACGAACGAGGTCGAGGGGGAAACCATGCCTGCTCCCATGCTCGGCACCTTTTTCCGCAGGCCCGGTCCCGAGGAAGCGCCCTTCGTCGAACCTGGCGCATCCGTGGTGAGCGGCCAGGTGCTCGGCATTATCGAGGCGATGAAGACGCTCAATCACGTGACCGCGCCCCGCGATGGGGTTGTCGTGGCGATACTGGCCGAGGATGGCGAGAGCGTCGAATATGGATCGCCGCTGTTCCGGTTGTCCTGAAATGAGACCAAAGCAGAAAACCATGAGCGCTTCCAGAACCCTGCGCAGCGTGTTGATCGCCAACCGGGGCGAGATCGCATTGCGCATCCAGCGCGCCTGTCGCCTGCTGGGCATCGAGGTCATACAGGTCTATTCCGAAGCCGACCGCGAAGCGCCCTATGTAGAGTTGGCCGATCGGGCCGTCTGCATCGGTCCCGCCGCCCCGGCGAAAAGCTATCTCGATATGTCCGCCATCCTGTTCGCGGCCGAAATGACAGACGCCGATGCCATTCATCCAGGCTATGGCTTTCTGTCCGAGAATGCGCTGTTCGCCCATAAGATCGAGGAGGTGGGGCGCATATTCATCGGCCCTCCGTCATCGGCGATCCGCCGCATGGGCGACAAGATATCGGCCAAGCAGGCCATGATCGAAGCTGCGGTTCCCTGCGTGCCCGGCTCCGAGGGCGCCTTGCCCGAGGACGGTGCGGCCTGCCTCGAGATGGCACGGGGGATCGGTTTTCCCGTTATTGTCAAGGCGACGGGCGGGGGCGGCGGCCGGGGCATGCGCATCGTGCATCAGGCGGAGGAACTGCTGGAGGCCATCGCGATTACCCGCGAGGAGGCGCAGCGTGCCTTCGGCAATCCCTCGCTTTACATGGAAAAATTCCTCGAGCGCCCGCGCCACATCGAAATCCAGGTCCTCGCAGATGGGCACGGCAATGCCGTGTGGCTCGGCGAGCGCGATTGTTCCATGCAGCGCCGCCACCAGAAGGTAATCGAGGAAGCGCCCGCGCCGGCCGTTCCGCGCGCGCTGCTGGAGCGGGTGGGTGCCCGCTGCGCGGAAGCCTGCCGGCGAATTGGCTATCGCGGCGCGGGCACGTTTGAGTTTCTCTACGAGGATGGTGAACTCTATTTCATCGAGATGAACACCCGGCTCCAGGTCGAGCACACGGTGACCGAAATGGTGACGGGCATCGATCTGGTGGAACAGCAGATCCGCATTGCGCGGGGCGAGTCCCTTTCGTTCGGCCAGGAGGATATCGTCCTTTCCGGTCACGCCATCGAGTGCCGCATCAACGCAGAGAACCCGCGCAGCTTTACGCCCTCGCCGGGAGAGGTGTGGCGCTGGCATGCGCCTGGTGGCGTGGGCGTTCGTGTCGATTCCCATGTCGTTGCGGGCTACCGTGTTCCACCCAACTACGATTCTATGATTGGCAAGGTGATCGCCCACGGTCGCACGCGCGATGAAGCTCTGGCACGTTTGCGTGGAGCGTTGCGTGAAATGGTCATGCAGGGCATAGAAACCAATGTTCCGCTGCACTGCCGCCTCCTCGACGATGAAGGTTTCATGGCCGGAGGATGCAGCATCCACCATTTGGAGTGCCTTTTGAAAGAGCCGCAGGATGCCTGAAATCTTACCCATGCGGTTCAGCCCCTTCGGCGAGGCGGGTCTCCACTGCGACGCAACCGGCGCAAGGCTCGATCATGCGGTCCAGGAGCGCATCTGGGGACTTGCCGAGCTCGCTTCCAGCTGGCCACATGTGCGCGAGGCGGTTCCTGGCATGAACAATCTCCTTCTGGTCTACGATCCCGCCGCCGCCGATTTCAAAACCATCTGCGCTACCGTGGAGCAGGCTTGGTTGACGTTGGATATGGAGCGACGCAAGGGCCGTATCGTGGAAATTCCGGTCCGCTATGGCGGGGAGGCCGGGGTGGACCTCGAGGAGGTTGCGCACTACGCTGGCCTGTCGGTCGGCGCGGTGGCCGAACTCCACGCCGCAAGCGAATGCACGGTCTATTGCCTGGGTTCGCAGCCGGGTTTCGCCTATCTCGCCGGCATGGACGAGCGCCTTGCCACGCCGCGCCGCAAGGTGCCGCGCAAGCGCGTGGAGGCGGGCAGCGTGGTGATCGGCGGCGCACAGACCGGCGTCATCTCCTGCGATTCCCCATCCGGTTGGCACATTATCGGACACACCGAAATGAAGCTCTTCGACCCGGATCGCGAAACACCGATCCTGCTTGCTCCTGGCGACCGTATCCGTTTCCGTGTCGATGAGGTGCGCGCATGATAACGGTGCTCGCCTCCGGCCCGATGATCACCATGCAAGATCTCGGACGCCCCGGATACCGCGCTTCCGGCGTCGGCCTTGCCGGAGCCATGGATCCGCTTGCCCTGAAGTTGGGGAATCTCCTTCTTGGGAACGAGCAGGGGGCTGCGGGTATCGAGATCGCCGCCTCCGGCCTGTCCATCCGCTTCGAGCGGAATATGGCCTTTGCCATTACCGGCGGCGATTGCGCCGCGCGCCTCGGCGGCCGTCCCCTCCCGCCCTGGTGGACGATGCGCGGGCGGAAAGGGGACGTGCTTACCTTGCATCCACCGCGCGATGCCTCTTTTGCTTACCTTGCTATTGCCGGTGGTTTCTCCGTTGAGCCTGTCTTTGGTTCCGCAAGCACTGATCTGAAAGGTCGTTTCGGCGGGGTGGAAGGGCGTGCGCTCAAGCCGGATGATCTTTTGAGGGTGAACACCACTGCCAATCCAGCGCCTGCGATGGCCGGTCCCGAGGCCGGTTTCGGTCTTTCGCCGAGGCTTTTGGAAAAGACACCGCACGAGCCGGCAAGCCTGCGCATCGTCACCGCTGCCGAATACGGCGCATTGACGACTGCAAGCCGGGATGCCTTCTGGGAGAGCGCGTGGCGGCTGGATCGCGACAGTAGCCGCGTCGGCTATCGTCTCGGCGGGCCGGAGCTGCAACTCGACACGCCGATGGAGCTTTTCTCCCACGGCATTCTGCCGGGCGTGGTGCAGCTTCCTCCTTCCGGGCAGCCGGTTGTGCAGATGGTCGACGGAAATACCTGTGGAGGCTACCCTCGACTTGGTGTGATTATAGCAGCAGATTTGAGGCGTCTTGCCCAGTTGAAGCCGGGCGGAATGGTCCGTTTCGTGGAGATCTCGCAGCGCGAGGCGCTGGCCATCGCGCATGAGGAAGAAGCCTTTCTGCGTAAGGTCGCTCATTTCGTATCGCTTGCCGCCATGAGACCGAAACCATGAAGCCGTCCGAAATCGCCGAACTAGCGGGGCGCATGCGCGCTGCGGGCGCATATGGGCTTGAGGTGGAGCAGGGCGAATTCTCGCTCTGCCTGCGGCTGGACAGGGCCATCCTCGAAAAGGCGATCCCGGCATCCGCCGGAAAGACGCCTGCCGATACCGTTCGGGCTGCGGCCCCTGGCCTGTTCCGCGCCGGCGGAGGAGCTTGCGATGGGATGGTTTCGAGCGGAGATATCGTCGCCTTCATCGATGCTGGCCCACTGGCGCTTCCGGTCGTGGCGAGCCGGGTGGGGCGCCTCGGCTCGCCGCTTGTCCATGAGGGCGAAGCGGTGGAGTTTGGACAGGCTCTTTTCGAATATGAGGAGATCTAGAATGCAGAAGGTGATCGACATCAATTCGGATCTGGGGGAGGGATTTGGCCCCTACCGCATCGCCGATGACGAAACGCTTCTGTCTATCGTCTCGTCGGCGAACATCGCCTGTGGTTTTCACGCCGGCGATCCGGTCATCATGGACGAGACCGTGCGGATTGCCGTGCGCAACGGCGTGGATATCGGGGCCCATGTGGGCTTTGCTGACCGCATGGGGTTCGGTCGCCGTGCGATCCCTATGGGAAGCCGCGAACTGGAGACCTCGGTTCTTTACCAACTCGGCGCCCTGGAGGCGATTGCGGCGGCCCACGGAGGCAAGGTCGGCCATGTGAGCGCTCATGGCGCGCTCGGAAACATGTCCCTTGTCGATCCCGATCTGGCCGCTTCGTTGATCCGCGCCTACAAAGTATTCGATCCCGAGATGGTTGTGGTGACCTTGCCCAATACGGAGGCTGAGCGTGCTGCGCGCGTGGAAGGAATGCGCGTTGCCTGCCTGTTCCTCGCCGACCGCGCCTATGACGATACGGGAAGACTCGTAGCCCGCAGTGTGGATAGATCCGTCATCGCAGACCCTGAGGAAATCACGCAGCGCGTGACCCAAGCAATCGTTGAAGGCACGATCGATACGATTAGTGGTAAAACCATTCGAACACAGGCGCATTCAATCCTCGTTCATAGCGACACGCCCAGGGCTGTGGATATTGGCCGCTCGATCCGCAATGCTGTCGAGGCAGCTGGTTTCGCAGTGGCTGGCTTATCGCAACGCTCAGGGTGTTGAACGAACCGACGATCATGATTGGTTGATAACGGCGGTGGGAAAATAGACCACGGTAGTAGCGGCGGGTTTGGGTTCTGATGCAAACTACTCGACCGCACAGCAGGTCGCACATCACGCTCTTTGCGGGTGCGCCGGACACGCCTCGAACCTGTGGCCTTCCCCTTCGGAGGGCGACGCTCGATCTACGCTGGCAAAGTGCCGAACGGTTCCCTCGACCAATCGGAAGAATCGGGTGTAGCGAGCCCTCGATTTGATCCCGCATCTCGATTAGTGTTACAGAACGTAATAGAGATTTGAAGAATCCAAAACAGCAAGTAATTTCAAAAGCTTAACTTTGTGACGGTATGTGGGCCTCGAGTATCCTTAAACATTTGTGAAATCAGCAAGTTATGTCCACCGGATATGATCGAGTGGGAATAGCCATTTTCCATGAATAGCTGGCGTGAAGAAATTTCCGCCAGCCCTTTTTTTGAATAATTGGCTTTCCAGCTCGGTCCCGTTTTGACCAGCGCACACCAAATTGGCATGAGAATCACCCCGACGCTATGTCAGGCGATGTGCCGAAGGCCTGAACGCCGGCGCTCCAGCGAATGCCGTCAAGCCGTTCGGTTCTGCTGAAGGTATTTTCGGGGCCAGCCGATGCGCTTAGCTCGCAACTCACGATGCGGTGGCTCCGCCGAAACGCTGACTATATGACATTGTGGAAGAGCAACGCCTGATCATTGAGGAGCCTGCGGCAGTGCCAGACGGCACCAGCCGCCGTCTGGCGCGACCTTCCCGCTGCGAAGCGAAATGCAATACCGGGGAAGCACTGGAAGACGTGGACCTCAATCGGGGCGTGGACTTTTTTCCTGCCGTACCAGCCATTGCTGGTCGCCGGTCAACCGACCTCTGCGCTGGGTTTCCGTCGCGCAGCGGAGCGCGGGAAGTCATTGTCAGGTCAATGTCGGAACGGGGTATGTGCGCCGCTCTGTTTTCCATGATGAGGATCTGATCGAGCGCACGACCACTCCTTCATGTTTCTCGAAGACCGCGGACTGAGGCGGGAAGACCCGCGCCGGTGCTGCGGGCCGACAGCTCGTCGTTGCCTTTACAGAACCCGGACATAACGAGCGCTTTGCAAAAAGCTGTATTGACGGCCCCAGACAAATGCCGCATTAATTGCGCATAAAGTTGCGCAAATTTATGAGCATATAATGCCAGCCTTATTGAACGCAGTATTTTTCGACCCAACCCCACGGGGACGTGATTTTCCTGTCGCGCCGGTGGTTCTGCGATCAGCAGAGGCATCGAGTTGCAGGCGTTCCGATGCTGCTTTTCTTGCAAGCCGCTCGGAGGAGCGCGCATGAGACTGGGGGGAGATGCGATTGCGCTTGAAAAAGGGGCAGCCGACCATGAGCCGGATCCGCGTTTTGCTTCTGCGTGGACACTGGCTCCTTCGCGCAGGCCTGATCGACCCCTGCTGATCGCCGTTCACGGCAGTGCGCGAGACCATCTGCAAACGCGCGACGCTTTTGACAACCTGGCCACGCGCAGGGATATCCATGTGCTTGCGCCACTCTTTCCTTCAGACGTGACGCGCCCTGGCTATTCCGACGGTTACAAGTTTCTTCGCGAGCCGGGTGTTGATTATGCGATGCTGCTGGAAAGCATGGTTGCAGCTTTCAGGGCGCGCTTCGCTCTCGGGTCTCAGCCGGCTTATCTGTTCGGTTTCTCCGGCGGGGCGCAGTTTGCCCTGCGCTATGCGCTGGTGGCGGCGGGCAAATTGTCCGGCGCGGTGATCGCAGCGCCCGGTGCGGTGACGCTGCTGGATGCGGAACTGCCCTGGTGGCCGGGCGTGGCCGGCATCGAGCAGGCCCTCGGTAGACCGGTCGATGCGCAAGGGCTGAAACAACTACCGGTGCATCTGATCATTGGTGCGAATGACAGCAATCAGGGGCTCGTGGCCCGGGGGCCGGATCATCCCGATTACTCGCCTTTCGCCGATGTCGCCGGTGCGGACCGTCATCAGCGTCTCGCGGCCCTGAAAGAAAGTCTTGATAAATCGGGGCTGAAGCCGGGGTTCGAATGTCTGGATGGCGTTGGACACGAACTTGGCCCGCTGGCCGAGGCCGCATCCAATGCCATCGAAAATTGGCTTTAACGACATACACAAAAGGGGAAAATCCATGTTGCGTACATTGCTTCTAACCGCTGCGTTCTTCACGCTTCCCGCAGGCGTATCGTCTGCGCAGGAGCTGCCCGATCACTATCCGGCGGACTATGCCGACCTTGTCGCGCAGGCGAATGCGGAAGGCTCGCTGCTGATCTATTCCAACATGGGGCCGGAGAACTGGGAGCCGCTGATCGAGGCGTTCAACCAGCACTATCCGGACATCAAGGTGGAAACGCTCGACCTCGGGCCGGGTGAGGTGTTCACACGCTACCGCGCCGAGACGGGCACGGGTGTGGCGACAGCCGACATCCTCGCCGCCGGCACGATTGGCGACTGGATTCAGGCAGCCAATGACGGTCTTGTCGTTGATTACAAATCTCCCGAAGCTCAGTTCCTGCCGGAGTGGAGCCTGCCGATGCCGGGCGTCTATACCTTCTCCGCCGACCCGATGATCCTGATGTACAATAAGGTTCTGGTTCCGGAGGAGCTGCGCACGGCCTCGATGGAAGAGTTCTTCGCCAACATCACCGCGCATCCGGACGTCTTCAAGGGCAAGATCGGCACCTATGACGGCCAGTTCGCGTTTGGCGAATCCATCAATTTTGCGTTCGTGCGGCACCATGGCGACAAGGCATGGAAATGGTTTGACGCCATCGGTCCCTCGACGCGACCCGGTGGCGGCACTGGCGGCATGATCGAGAAGACCGTGAGCGGTGAAAACACGGCGTCCTACTTCGCCTCCGGCCCGGTTCTCTTCCCGCGGCTGAAACAGGGCGTCGGACAGATCATCGACTGGAAATTTCCTTCCGACGGAACGCCCGTCTTCCTGCGTGGGGTTGGCGTGACGGAAAAGGCCCCGCACCCGGCGGCAGCGCGGCTGATGCTGGACTTCATTCTCTCCGAAGAGGGGCAGTATGCGGTGGCGGAAGGCAAGCTGACGGCCTATCGCCCCGGTGTTAAGCCGGAGGGCGAAACGTCCTATTCTCTTGACGAGGTGATCGCGGAGATTGGCGGCGAGGACAAGATGATCCTTATCGACTACGACCCGGATATGCTGACAGAGCATGATGCTTTCATCGCGCGCTGGGCCAAGGCCTTCGGCATGTAAACGGTCAATGCGGCGGCCGGTCCTGTAGTAGCTGGCCGCCGCATGGTGAAAAAGAAAGCCAGCCCATGAATACGCAATCCGCCGAGACCACGCTCACGCCTCCCCGCGTTGGCCCGGCAATCGTGCCTCTCAGCCGTTCGCGCATGGCGCAGTGGCTGATCTTCATCATCACGGCGGTGCTTGTGCTCGCGCCGGCGCTGCCAATCCTGCTTCAGGTGTTTGTCGCCGGCCCTCTCTATGAGCGGGACTGGCACTTCACATTGGCTAATATCGGCCGGCTTCTCGGCAATGAGGCCATTGGCGAGATTGCGCTGACTACGTTGGCCTTTGCGGGCCTGACGACCGTCATCGCGCAGGTGCTTGGCGTGGTGGCGGCGCTTCTTTTCGGACGCACGGACATGCCCGGTCGCCGGGTGATGGGCGACATGATGATGTGGCCGCTCTATCTCTCGCATCTGATCATGGTGGTGGGCTGGCTCATCGTCTACGGCCCCTCCGGCTTTCTGACCCAGGCTTTCGCGCGGATGTTCGGTGACGCCCCGTGGAACCTCTATTCCATTCCGGGCATGGCCATCGTTGCCGGTGTCTCGCAGGCTCCGCTGGCTTATCTTTATTGCCTTTACGGCGTGGCGCGCTCCATTGACCCGACGCTGGAGAGTGCTGCCCGGACCTGTGGTGCAGGACCGCTGACCGTGATGCGGCGTGTGACGCTGCCGCTGATGTTGCCGGCCATCGTTACCTCCAGCGCGCTCAACATCGTGATCGCCGTGGAGATGCTCTCGATCCCCCTGTTTCTCGGCAGGCCGGCGCGGATCGACACGCTGTCATCCTATCTCTATCTGGAGGGGATCGGCGCTTCCAATCCGCAGCATGGCATGGTGGCCGCCTCCGCTCTGGTGCTGGTGGTTCTGGTCGGCGCCACGCTGATGCTACAGCGGCTGCTTCTGTCCAACGGGCATCGTTATGAGACGGTGAAGGGGAAGGGCACACGGCCCGCGCCGCTGCAGCTTGGCGCGCTCAAATGGCCGCTTTTCACGCTCGCCGCTCTTTATATAGTGTTCGTTGTTCTCGTGCCGATCCTGGGGCTGGTCCTGCGCGCCTTCACCAGCTACCTGACGCCGCTCATTCCGGTCTGGCAGGTGCTGACGCTGCAGAACTTCAAGGACGTCTTCCAGACAGACGCCTACATGCGCGCACTCTGGAACACGCTGATCATCTCGGTGGCAGCGGCGGGTCTCGGCACGCTTCTGACCGCGCTGATTGCCCTTGTCATCCAGCGGTCGAGCTTTCCGTTCCGCCGCACGCTGGAAGCACTGGCCTATTCGCCGCGCATGGTGCCGGGCCTGATCACGGGTCTGGGCGTCTTCTATGCCGCGATCGTCTTTGCACCTTTCGGTTGGCTGCGTGACAGCATCTGGATCCTCGTTGTTGCCTATGTGATGGCGACCATTCCGCTGGGTCTCGGCGCGGTGCAGCCTTCCGTGGTGCAGATCGGCGCAGATCTCGACAAGGCGGCGCGCACCGTGGGCGCGGACTGGATAACCAGCATGCGGCGCATTCTGCTTCCGCTGATGAAACCGGCGCTGCTTGGCTGTTTCATTCTGCTCTTCGTCGTGCACCTGAAATCTTACGTCGTCGCCATCTTCCTCATGGCGCCGGGACTGGAAATCATGGGTGTGACCATGCTCGGCCTCTGGGAGAACGGAGCAGCCGGCGTGACCGCCGCCTTCGCAACCCTGCAGATCGCCATGATCGCGATCCTTCTGATCGCTGCCCGTCTCGTGTTTGGAGTTAAGCTCTATGAATAAGATCGTTCTGGAAAATCTCACAAAGAGCTATGGCGACGTTCACGCCGTCAACGATATTTCACTGACGGTGGAACAGGGTGAGTTCCTCACGCTCCTGGGGCCGAGCGGCTGCGGAAAATCGACCACGCTTGCAGCGATCGCCGGTCTCGACCGGCCGACATCCGGTGTCATCCGCTTTGGCGACCATGTGCTTTTCGATGAAGCCACCGGCCAGTTTGCGCCGCCTGAGAAGCGCGGCTTCGGGGTGGTGTTCCAGTCCTATGCGCTGTGGCCGCACCTGACGGTGGAGCGCAATGTCTCCATGCCTCTGGAGTTGCGCAAGGTGAGCCGCGCGGAGCGTGCGCGACGCGTCGACGAAGCGCTGGAACTGGTCGGGCTTTCGGGCTTCGGAAAGCGCTATCCGGGTGAGTTGTCGGGGGGGCAGCAGCAGCGTGTTGCGCTGGCGCGGGCAGTGGTGTTTCGGCCGCCCCTCTTGCTGCTCGACGAACCGCTCTCCAACCTCGATGCGCAGCTGCGCCAGAGTGCGCGGGTATGGCTCAAGGAAATTCAGCGCGAGCTCGGTCTGACCGCGATCTATGTCACCCATGATCAGGAAGAAGCGCTGGCAATGAGTGACCGCATCGCCGTCATGCGAGCGGGCGAGATCGTTCAGCTAGGAACGCCGCAGGAAATCTATGAGCGTCCGCAACATCCCTTTGCAGCAACCTTTATCGGCAGCGCCAACCTTATCGAAGGTGTTGTCGAGCAAAGCGCCCACAGGGGCGACGCGGTCGTCACGCGCCTGCGTCTGGCGGATGGCCAGCAGATCGACGGGCACAGCGCGGTGCCGATGGCTGCCGGAGCCAAAGCCAGACTGGCGGTACGTGGCGAGCGCATGCGGGTTGCAAATGGAAGCGGTGCGAACACACTGAATGCCAACTTCACCACCGCCAGCTATCTGGGCAATCACTATGAGCAGAAGCTGACCCTGGCGGGGCAGGAAATTCGCATGCTTGTGGATGTTCCGGAGCCTGAAAGGGCGGGGAAAATACACATTGCCGAGGGCGATGCCCTTGTCTTTGCGGCAGAGTAGTGGGAACCCTCGAAAGGTTTGGGGAAAGCAGCGATGAGCAAAAGGGAGATTAGAAACGGGCTGAGCGAGCGCCTGCGCGCCGATATTGCGGCTGGTTTCTATCGGCCGGGCGAATGGCTGCGGCTCGTCGATCTTGAAGAACGCTATGGGGTAGGGCGGTTTGATGTGCGTCAGGCGCTCGCCCGGCTTGCGTCCGGGCATATGGTTAGCCATGTGCCCAATCGCGGCTATCGTGTGGCCGAAACCGATCGTAGGCAGCGCGATGAACTCACAGATACGCGCCTGATGCTGGAGGTGCCGGCAGCGCTGCTGGTGATCGAGCAGGCGAGCGAAGAGGATGTGGCGAAGATAGAAGCTGCGGCGCTCGCCTTCGATGACGCGCTCGAGGCTGTTCCCTATCCCGAAGCACAGAAGCTGAACCATGCTTTTCACCACGCCTTCTACGATTGTTGTGGCAATCGCACGCTGATCGATCTCATCCATGAATTGCGCGAGCGTAACCTGCCCGGTGAGTGGAACCAGTGGGCAATGCCCACAAAAGCGAGGTCCAGCAGTCTCGACCATCTGGAGATGGTTGAGGCGCTGAAGACACATGACCGCGAGCGCATGGCAGAGATTATCACCCGTCATCTGACGCGCTGGCGCGAGACGCCTTCAGACCAGCGCTGACGGGGCGGCTCCGCGCCCGTTATCCTCCCCTCCTGCTATTTATTACAGATTGCGCCGCTGCGGATCGCGGTGAAGGCTTTGCTAAAATCCCAAAGGAGTTTTCACATGCCTGCAGCTGATGTGGTTGAAGATTTTGCGTCCTTCCGAGAGTACAATACCTGGTATCGGGTCATCGGTGACCTGAAATCCGAAAAGGTGCCGCTCGTGGTTGTTCACGGCGGACCGGGGTGCACGCATGATTATCTAGAGAGCATCTCAGATATCGCAGCCACAGGCCGCGCCGTCGTTTTTTACGATCAGATCGGAAACGGGCGTTCAACGCATCTCCCGGAGGCCGGTTCCGATTTCTGGACCGTCGATCTGTTTCTTGAAGAGCTCGACAATCTTCTCGACCATCTGGGCATTCGTGAGCGCTACAATCTTCTGGGCCAGTCCTGGGGAGGAATGCTTGGGTCCGAGCACGCCGTGCGCCAGCCTGAGGGGTTGAACGGCATCGTCATCGCCAATTCCCCCAGCTCCATGAAAGCATGGGTGGAGGGCTGTCTGGAACTGCGCACGAAACTGCCGCAGGAAACGCAGGATGCGCTGGCCCGTCACGAGACGGACGGCACCTATGATCATCCCGATTATCAAGCGGCGTCGCGGGTTTTCTACGAGCGCCATGTCTGCCGCCTTCAACCCATGCCGGATTTCGTAAAACGTACCTTCGACTGGATCGATCGTGACCCGACCGTCTACCACACGATGAACGGTCCGACGGAGTTTCATGTGGTCGGCACGCTGAAGGACTGGACGGTGGTGGAACGCCTGCATCGGGTGCAGGCGCCGACGCTCGTTATCTCGGGAGCTCATGACGAGGCGTCGCCGCGAACGGTGTGTGAGTTCGCCGACCGTATTCCGGGAGCTGTCTGGGAGGTGTTCGAGGAGTCGAGCCACATGCCGCATGTGGAAGAGCAAGGCGCTTACATGGCGGTGGTCGCTGACTTCCTGGCGCGGCTGGATTGAAAGGGAGAGTTCCGATGACCAAGCTTCGCGTTGCCGCGATCCAGTTGAACACGACTGGTGATGTGAAGGCCAACAATGCGCAGATTGAAAAGATGGTTCGTCGGGCGGCCGGCGAGGGCGCAGCCTTCGTCAGCCTGCCGGAGGCGGCCAACATTCTTCTGCGCGACAATCTGCGTTATCCGACGGTCTGCCTGCCGGAGAATGAGGACACGACGCTGGCGCTCTGCCGCAGTCTTGCTGCCGAGCTCGAACTATGGGTCCACGCCGGTTCGCTGCTGGTACGCCATGAGAGCGGGCAACGCGTCTGGAACCGCACCTATCTCATCGCTCCATCGGGCGATGTTGCGGCGACCTATGACAAGCTGCACACATTCGACGTGAAGCTTGGAGGCGCGGCCGACTTTCAGGAATCCGCAGCGGTTGCTCCGGGGCAGGAGGGAGCCGTGGTTGTGGACATCGGCGATCTTCGGCTCGGCCTGTCGATTTGCTACGACATTCGCTTTTCCTACCTTTTCGATGCGCTGGCTGCCGCTGGCGCGAATGTGATGATGATCCCGGCTTCATTCTCCACGGCAACGGGGCCGCTGCACTGGGAGCCACTCCTGAAAGCTCGTGCGATCGAAACCGGCTCCTATGTGATTGCTGCAGCGCAATGTGGTGAACGGGAAGGTGTGCGGGTTTACGGGCAATCCCGCATCATCTCGCCGTTCGGGGAGGTGATTGCTGCGGCGGGTGATGATCCATGCGTGATCACGGCCGAAGTCGACAGTGCGGTTGTTGCAACGACCCGTCACCGCTTGCCAACGCTGTTGCAGCGCCGCGAGATCGGGCCACCCCGGGTCGTCATGGCTCGGCCGTAGTGGTGCGCCGCATTCGGGATAATCGGGCTTGCCTCTACAAAAATCAGCGCTTAGCCTTTACGAGTGCTGGCCTGGGATGCCCGACAGATCCGATTAGATGAAGGTGATGAACACAAAGCCGAAAACGCCATCGAACGCTGAACTGGATCGAAAGCTCGATCGGGCTGCCCGCTCGGTGGCGAAGTTCGGAATGCAGGCATTGATTTATGACTTTTCTCCCGTGCCCTTCACACCAGAGGGGGAGTTGATCACACCTACTGTCCTTGCCTCCCGGAACATTCCTGGAGAAATGGAGAGACTCTGGTGTAGCGGCGGCTTTTACCAGCTTGATCCGGTACAGAAGATAGCGTTGGGTCGCGCACGCCCGGTCTACTGGTCCTATCATGCCGATGAGTCTTCAGAGTTGAGCGACCGCAGGAATATTCCTGCGGAAGTGGCGAATTTTCTGCGTGAACGAAAACTGGCGCGCGGGATCACCGTGGCTGTCCGCGGCGGCACGCGCGGCCTCGCAACGGTAACCGGCATCTGGAATGAACGGCCGCCGGAGCGGCGGCTCGACAATGAACTGGCTGCCGCGTTTACGCTTATGGCGCATGAATTGCAGGACGAGATCATGGCTTCGATCAGTGATGAAGCGATGATGACGACCGCTGTGCGCCTGACACCGCGCGAGATGGAATGCCTGCGCCTTTGCGCGGAAGGCAGACCCGACAAGCAGGTCGCCCATGCGCTGGACCGTTCGCTCTCGACCGTCATCATGCACATGCAGTCGGTAATGAAGAAGCTGGGTGCCCGCAATCGCGCCCAGACACTGGCGCGCGCGGCCCATTACGGCCTGCTCGACCCTGCGCCCTCCTACCGGCCCAACCTGTAAGTTCTTCCAGCTAGGCTGTCTCGCCAAGCCTTCCTAGGCTCTCCCTGAGAAGGATGAGGAGGGAGAGTTGGGACGACGCTTTTGGCTAAAGCGGCTTTTGCGGACGCTGATCACGCTGTGGGCGGTGGTCACGTTCACATTTGTCGTTCTGCGCACTTCCGGTGATCCGGTTGTCGCCCTGCTCAGCCCTGACGCCCTGCCGGCCGAGATCGAGCAATTTCGTCAGAAATGGAATCTCGACCGTTCGCTCTTCGAACAGTACCTGGCTTATATGGTCAATCTCTTCTCTGGAGATTTCGGGCATTCCTATCAGGATGGGCGAGCCGTTACGGCGATCATCGCAGAGCGGCTGCCGAACACGCTGCAACTGGGCGCAGTGGCCTATCTCTGGGCGCTTGCAATCGGCATTCCCGCAGGTATTCTCGCCGCGCTGAAGCGCGACAGCCTGCTCGACCGGGGTGTCATGACCTTTGCCGTCGTAGGTTTCGCGCTGCCGAACTATTTCCTCGGCATTCTGATGATCCTGCTTTTCTCGTTCCATCTGCGCTGGCTGCCCAGCGCGGGGGCAGGCAGCGCACTTCATCTCATCATGCCTGGTCTGACGCTCGGATTCTACGTCGCCGGAACGCTCGCGCGGTTCACCCGCTCGGCCATGCTGGAGGTGCTGGAGCGTCCGTATATGCGCACGATCCGGGCAAAAGGAGCGCCCTTTCTCTATGGCGTGCTGCGGCATGCATTGCCCAATGCCGCGATCCCGATCGTCACCATCCTTGGCCTCAATCTGGGAGCCCTGGTGGGCGGGACCGTGGTGGTCGAGGCGGTGTTCGGCTGGCCCGGCATCGGGCGCCTTCTGGTGCAGACGGTCGCTTCGCGCGATCTGGCGGTGGTGCAGGGGCTGGTTCTCATGATGGCGACGTTCATGGTTCTCGCAAACCTGCTCGCCGATCTCACCTACTCATTGATCGATCCGCGAATTCGGGTGAGCAAATGATGCGCCATATCCCCACGATTGTCTGGCTTTCCATTGCGGCACTGGTCTGCGCGCTCCTCTTCGCGCTGTTTGGCGGCTGGCTGTCGGATCATACGGCAAGCCACCAGAACCTGCTCGCTCGAATGCGCCCACCGCTGCTCTTCGGAGGTGGCTTCGAGTTTCCGCTGGGCACGGACAGGCTGGGTCGGGACCTACTTGCGCGCATGGCCGAAGGGTTGCGCATCTCTCTCCTGATCGCGCTTTTGGGGTCGGTTCTGGGGGCGCTCTTCGGCTGCACGCTCGGCTTTGTCGCCGCGCATTTCAGAGGCTGGGTCGAGGAGACGATCATGATGGTCGTGGACATTCAGGCGTCCCTGCCGTTCATCCTGATCGCCCTGACGCTGCTCGCCTTCTTCGGCAATTCGTTCGGGCTTTTGATCTTTCTCATGGCGATGTTCGGCTGGGATTCTTACGCCCGCCTTTCGCGCGGCGTGGTCCTGTCTGCGAAGAGCCAGCCCTGGGCGGAAGCCGTCCGCACACTCGGCGTTCCGCCACTCGCCCTTTACCTGCGGCATGTGCTGCCCAATGTGGCGGGCATCCTCATTGTCCAGCTCACGTTGAACTTTCCGCAGATCATTCTGCTCGAGAGCGCGCTCAGCTTTCTCGGTCTCGGCATTCAGCCGCCCATGACCAGCCTTGGCCAGATCATGGGGGACGGGCGGGACTACCTGTCCACGTCCTGGTGGATATCGGTGCTGCCGGGCCTGACGATTTTCCTCGTTTCTCTGGCGATGTGCGTGCTTGGGGACTGGCTGCGCGATCGTCTCGATCCGGCACTGCAACGCGTGCGGCAATAACATAAAACCAATGGGAGAACCGACATGAACAGACGTGAATTCGGAAAACTGATCGCCGGCACCAGCCTTATGGCGGGCATGATGCCGGGCTTTGCCCTGGCATCGGACACCACCGAGCTGAACGTTGCCGTCGAAGCGCTCTGGCACAACATCGCACCGATCAACGGAATATCGAACGCTTCGATCCGCATCTTTCCCAACATCTATGACCGGCTTGTCGAGATCGACTATCTCAACGACCCGTCGGGCCAGACGCTGATACCGCGCCTTGCAACCGGCTGGGAGCGTGACGGGAAGGTTTGGACGATCACGCTGCGCGAGGGGGTGAAATTCCACAACGGCGAGACGATGACTGCCGAAGACGTTGCCTTCACCCTTTCTGCCGAGCGCCTTTGGGGCAACGAGCCCTACGAGCCGCGTGGCCGCACCTATACCGCGGGCTTCGTGCGGGTGGAGGCGACGGAACCGCTCACCGTCGAGATCGAAACGGCAGACGAGGACATCAACATTCCCGGAAAGCTCTCGGGTTTCATCGGCTATGTGGTTCCCAAAGCCTATTACCTCGAAAAGGGCGTGGATGGTTTCGGTCAGGCGCCGGTCGGGACCGGTCCATACAGGGTAGTGAGCTATCGCGGCAATGAGGCGGCCAGACTGGAAGCGTTTGCCGATCACTGGGATGGCGCGCCGCCGGTTGAGCGGCTGAACTTCCTGCTCGTTCCTGAATATGCGGGGCGTCTGGCGGGGCTTGCGACCGGCGAATTCGACATTATTGCCTCCATCCCGATCGATCAGGAAAGCCAGATCGAGACGATGGAAGGCGCGACGCTGATCCGCAAACAAGTGAACAACTACACCGCCGTGCTCTTCAACACGCGCAACGATCCTGAAGGCAATCCGCTGCAGAACCAGGATCTGCGCTACGCGATGATCCAGGCAATCGACATGGACGCCATTGTTCAGGCCCTGTTCGGTGGCAACACCTTTTTCCCGGCGGTGCCGTTCAACTTTCCCGAATACGGCAATTTCTACGATGCGGCGGCAAAGCCCCGCCTGCCATACCATCTGGAGGCCGCACGCGCGTTGGTCGCAAAGTCGGGATACAAGGGCGAAACGCTTATCTGGCACATTACGCGCGGTTTCTGGACGAATTACGATGCCGCAGCCGAGATCATGGTGGAGATGTGGCGAGAAGTCGGGATCAATGTCGAGGCGCAGTTTCTCGACAATTTCCAGCTTGCCTATGAGCGGCCGTTTCACATGCTCGCCGTTTCCGGCGGAACCAGCTTCATTCCCGGCGACCCCTATCAGCCACTCTGGCTCGACTGGAGCCCGACCGGCGTTATCTCGTCGGCTTCATGGAAGACGTGGGATCCAACGGAAAGGTTCGTCGAGATCGGTACTGCCTATGCGAAGTCCACCGATCCGGAAGAGCGAAAGGCGTTGTTCCTCGAACTTTCCGAAGAGTGGCAGCGCGTGACGCCGGGGCAGTATATGTGGAAGTCGCTTGCCAACTGGGCCGTTCGTGACGGCATTTCCTTCGTGCCGGTCCCGGAGTTCGAAATGCGGCTGCACGCCGGCTATCTTAAGCTCTGACGCTTCACCTCGCCCGGGCTCTTCCCATGAACGGAGAGTCCGGGGCCCGCGCGCCCATGCATTCGACAGGCATTTGAGAAGACATCATGGCCCGATCCACCAAACTGCTTTCCGTCGAGAACCTATCGATTGAGCTGCCAGGCGTCGCCGACCGCACGCATGCCGTCGCCGATGTTTCGTTCTCCGTCTCCGAAGGCGAAATCCTGTGTATCGTCGGCGAATCCGGCTCCGGCAAGTCGGTCATGTCTCTGGCCATCATGGGGCTTCTTTCGCGCGGCCTTTCGGTGGAAGGCGGAAGGATTCTTTTTGAAGGGCAGGACCTGCTGACCATGTCGCCAAAGGCCCGCCGCGACCTGGCCGGACGACGTATCGCCATGGTGTTTCAGGAGCCGACGGCCTCGCTAAACCCGTTCTACCGCGTCGGCGAGCAGGTGGCCGAGGTGTTTCGGCTGCACACGGCCATGCCGAGGGCGGACGTCCGCGAACATGTGCTGGACCTGTTCTCCGAAGTTCTGCTCCCGGAACCGGAGGTGATCTATCATCGCTATCCGCATCAGCTTTCCGGCGGCCAGTGCCAGCGTGTAATGATCGCGATGGCACTGGCGCTGGAACCGGCGGTTTTGATTGCCGACGAACCCACGACGGCATTGGACGTGACGACGCAGGCGCAGATACTGGATCTGATCAGGGGGCTGCGTGCCCGTCACGGTACAGCGGTCGTGTTCATCACCCACGATTTCGGCGTCGTCGAGGAAATCGCCGACCGGGTTGCGGTGATGCAATCTGGAAAACTCTTGGAAGAGGGGCCCCGGGAGCGGATCATGGAAGCACCCGCGCATCCCTATACCCGCGCGCTGCTTGCGGCGGTTCCAAGGTTGGCTCCCCGCGCTGTTCAACCAAACGGAAATCCACCCTTTCTCGTAGCCGAGCATCTGCAAAAGCGCTGGCCTGAACGCGAAATCCCTGCGCTCGACAATGTATCCCTGGCCATACGACCAGGCGAAACAATCGGGCTTGTGGGCGAATCCGGCTCGGGCAAGTCCACACTCGCTCGCGCGATCATCCGTCTCGGCACGGTCGATGGCGGAACCATAAGGCTGAATGGCGAAGACCTCCTGTCCAAGAGTGGCGCCCCACTGCGCACCCTTCGCCGGCATATTCAGATGGTCTTTCAGGATCCATACTCCGCGCTCGACCCCCGTCAGAAAATCGGCTCTGCGTTGACCGAAGGGCCGATGGCCTGCGGTGTTCCCCGGTTGGAAGCTGAAGAGCGGGTACGCGACCTCATTTCGGCGGTGGGATTGCAGCCTTCAGCACTCGATCGCTTCCCGCACGAGTTTTCCGGCGGTCAGCGTCAGCGCATCTGCATCGCGCGGGCGCTTGCGCTGCGCCCGGACCTACTCATCGCTGACGAGGCGCTTTCCGCACTCGATGTGACGATGCAGGCGCAGGTGCTCGAACTCCTGGGCGAGATGCAGGAGCGGTTCGGATTTGCGATGCTGTTCATCACCCATGATCTGCGCATAGCCAGTTCGCTATGCGACCGGATCTGCGTCATGCAGAGGGCGCGCATCATCGAAGAAGCGGAGCCGCGAACGTTGTTCGCACATTCCCGGCATCCATACACGCAGGCGCTTTTACAGGCGATCCCGGGCGGCAGCGTGTAGGCGGCGAGAGGCCGGTCGACGCCCCCCCGAGGCTGGAGCTTTCCAACCATCTTCCTGACCGGCTCCAATTCGGGGCGCTGTTTCCTGGCTTTTTCGTCATGTCGGAAAGCCTGACAGCTCACCTGCGGTGCAGCGGCAAACGTGAACTGACGGAATAGGGCCATCCCGCCTGAAGACTCGGCTATTGGGCCAGTCTCTTTCCCAGCGTGTCGCATTTTCGTGGCAGTGTGCCAGGGATTACAGCGTCCTTCATGCGTCCTTCTGGACATATATAAAGGACGCTGCATCTCTTTGCCAGTCCGCATAATGCTCTATATGCCACAGGCCTGAATTCAAAAGGAATACGAAAAAATGCCCGCACTTCCCGTCGTCGGCGTCATCGCCTGCAGGCGCTCCGTGGAAGGAGAGGACGCCCAGATCGTCAAGGAACGCTATCTGAATGCAGTCCGCCAGAACGCCGATGCGCTGCCTCTCATTGTGCCGAACAATTTTGATGCAGACGATGTGATCAACCTCCTGCCGCGGATGGATGCACTGCTTTTGACAGGCAGCAATTCCAACATAGCCCCCTCGCGCTACGGCTCCACGGAAGCGCAGCGCGGAATGCTCGACGCGACACGTGACAGCGCTACCGCCCGGCTCATTGACGCAGCGGTCGAACGCGGGACACCGCTTTTCGGCATTTGCCGCGGACTTCAGGAGATCAATGTCGCATTCGGCGGATCGCTCGCCGATGAACGCGACATCGGCACACCGGAATTCTCCCATCACGCTCCCGACGACGCTTCTCTCGAGGCCATGTTTGCCCACGCGCACGGCGCGACAGTCGTGCCGGGTGCCGCTTTCGAAAAGGTGCTGGGCGTGTCAGGCCCGATCGCGGTCAACAGCGTCCATTACCAGCGGATCGACCGGCTGGGTCACGGGCTTGCCGCCACGGTTCACGCCGATGACGGGGTGATCGAAGCGGTCGCGGCCTCGGGAACAAGGGCTCCGGTTTTTGCCGTGCAATGGCATCCGGAATGGCCGGTGAATCAGCATCCGCACGACATCGCCTTCTGGCGCTATGTCGGTGAGCAGGCACGCCTTGCGGCGAAATCAAACGGAGCATGACGAAACAGAACCCAGGGCAATAGAATTTTTTTATACGCAGAATTCCGCATTGCGATTGGACACAACCCACTACTTGCCCTGAAATACCGGCTTCTTTAACGGGTTTAGGTTCATGACTGACAAGAATATCTATCTGAAATTCGTCGAAGCGGACGTAAAAGGCATCATTTCTCTTTATTGGGATACCGCACCAAAAACCTGTGAAGCGATCTGGGGCGCCCTGGAGAAGCCGATTCAGGTTCCCGCCAGCCATGCCATCTTCTCTGGCCCGGAGATCATGATGGGTCTGCCGGAAGAGGCCCGCAACTTCGATCCCACGAGCCTGCCGCCGGAAAACCAGACGGTTCTCCCGCAGCCTGGTGATATGCTCTGGTTCTACCAGCCGAAGAACTTCTTCAAGATCGACCCCGACGAGTTCTGGGAGATCGGTATGTTCTACGGCGAGGGCGGTCGCACATTCGGCCCCACGGGCTGGATTTCCTGCACCTACTTCGGAAACATGTCCGAAGGGCTCGACGCAATCGCCGAGCAGTGCCGCCTGATCCGCAGGGAAGGCCTGAAGACGGTCGAGATCGGCCGCAACGTTTGACGATCCGGCGGCCCACCCGCCTCGGTGCGGGCCGCCCGGCCTCCAGACATCAAATATAAAGAAAGCAAGGGAACAGCCATGAAGACGATTTCGAAATTCACCGTTGCCGGCGTTAGCGCACTGATGGCCGGCACCGCACTTGCACAGGCCGAAACGATCACGATCAACTCTTTCGGCGGCGCTTATGAAGAAGCGCACCGCGAGTGCATTCTGACGCCATTCGAGGAGAAGACCGGCGCTGAAGTGCGAGTTGTCACTGCGTACTCCGCTGATGCGTTCGCCCAGTTGCGTGCTCAGAAAGATGCGCCGCAGTTCGATGTCATCCATTTTTCCGGCGGCCAGGAAATCGTGGCGGCACAGGAAGGTCTCCTCTCGCCGATCGACGAAGCCAAACTGTCCAATGCCGGCGATGTTTATGATTTTGCCCGGGCCAACCTCGCCAAAGGCGAAGGCCCCGCCTATTCGATTGCCGCGATCGGTCTCCTCTACAACAATGAAGCGGCCGACCCAAAGCCCACCGCCTGGAAGGACCTCGCCAACGAGGCCTATGCCGATCACATCGTCCTGACCGACATTTCCAACGGCTATGGCATGCTCGGCTTCCTGATGATCAATCAGGTCAACGGTGGCGATCTCGACAACATCCAGCCGGGCCTTGATGCGGTCAGCAAACTTCTCGACAACGGCGCCATCGTTGTTTCCACCTCACCGGAGATCCAGCAGGAATTCGCGCAGAACGATGCATGGATTGCCGCCTACGCGTCCGACTATGCCTACACGCTGCGAAAGGCCGGTCTGCCGACGGCTTTCACCCAGGGCGCTGAAGGAACACCGGCCAGCCTCATCACGGCCAATCTCGTGGCCGGCAGGCCGAACCAGGATCTCGCTCTCCAGCTAATCGACATGTCGATCTCGCCTGAGGCGCAGGCCTGCTTCGCAGAGAAGCTTCGTTACTCGCCCACCAATGCGAAGACCGAACTCACCGGCGAAGTGGCCGCCGACGTGGCCTATGGCGAGGAAGGGGTGAAAGGCCTCATCCGCTTCGATCCGGTCAAGATCGAGGCCAACCGCTCGGCCTGGGTCGATGCCTGGAACCGCACCATCGCCCGATAGGTCCAGACCTGATTGCGGCATCGCGAGTGATTTGCGATGCCGCGCCCTGCGCGTGCGCCTGCGCGCAGTCGCCCGTTCCGGGGCAATGCAAGCTTAAAATGAGACGACACAAGGATCGCCATGACAGACCGCGCGGAAAACTCGCTTCTGATCCTGCCGGGCCTCCTGCTTCTGGTGCTCGCCTTCTTCGTGCCGATTGCACAGATGCTGATGCTGTCTGTCTCGGGCGAGAACGGGCTGACGCTGGCCCATTTCACGCGCTTCCTGAGCGATCCCTATTATCTCAATGTGCTTTGGCGCACCGTGCGTCTGTCGGCGATCATTACGCTCATCTGCGCGCTGATCGGTTTCCCGATGGCCTATATCATGGCCCATGTCACTCCGCGTCTGAGGCTCTGGCTGGTCATCATGGTGATCCTGCCGCTGATGACCTCTGTGGTCGTGCGCACCTTCGGCTGGATGGTGCTTCTGAGCCGCAGCGGCCTCGTGCCCGAGGTCCTGCGTGATCTCGGCCTCGTCGGGCGCAATTTCAGCCTGATGCAGACCGAGACCGCCATCGTCATTGGCATGGTGCAGGTGCTTCTGCCCTTCATGACCCTGTCGATCCTTGGCGTCATCACCCGCATCGACAGCCGGCTCGAAGAGGCGGCAAGGACCATGGGCTGCTCCTTCCTGCAGACCCTGCGCACGGTCGTGCTGCCGCTGTCCGTGCCGGGCATCGTCGCCGGCTCGCTGCTGGTCTTCACGCTTTCGGCAAGCTCGTTCGTCACGCCGAACCTTCTGGGCGGCGCCCGCATTCAGGTTCTTGCCGCGTCCATTTACCGTTCGGTCACGCAGACGCTCGACTGGCCCTTCGCCGCAGCCCAGGCTGTCATCCTGTTCCTGGGCATCATCGTTCTCCTGATGCCCTATGCCAGACTTTCGGGGCGCTCCAATGGTTAGAGCCGTTTCCACTCCGCTGCGCATCGGCGCTGTCGCCTTCGTCGTCCTGACGGGCATCTTCCTCCTCGCGCCGCTGGTCGTGATCGTCGGCGTGTCCGTTTCGGAAAGCCAGTTCATCTCGTTCCCGCCGACGGGCTTCTCGCTGCGCTGGTACGAGGCGGTTCTGTCGTCCGACGCCTATCTCAATGCGGCCTGGATCAGCATCCAGGTGGCGCTTCTGGTCACCGTCACCTCCTGTTTCGTCGGCGGTGCGGCGGCCATCGCGCTCCACCGGCGCAAGCTGCCCTTCTCGGGCCTGCTTTCGACGCTGTTCCTGTCGCCGCTGGTTCTGCCCACCATCATCTACGCCATCGGCATGCTGATGCTGTGGAGCGCAATCTTCGGGCCGGTCTCCGTGCTCACCCTGTGGGTCAGCCACACGATCATCACCACACCCTATGTCATCCGCACCACGCTGGCGGTCCTTTCGGAATCTGACCCCTTCCTTGAGGAAGCGGCGCAGACCATGGGCGCGAGCCGCTTTCAGCGGCTGCGGCTGGTGGTTCTTCCGCAGTGCCTTCCCGGCCTTGCGGCGGGCACCTTCTTTGCCTTCAACATCTCTTTCGATGAGGCCGTTCTGGCGCTGTTCCTGCGCAAGCCCGGCATGACCACGCTGCCCGTGCAGATCTACGGCCAGCTCGAATTCAGCCCCGACCCGTCGGTGGCTGCCGTTTCCTCCATCATGATCGGCCTGACCGTCCTTCTGATCTTCGTGATCGACCGGATGCTTGGCCTGCACCGTTTCGCGAGCACCTGATCCATGGCTGAAGTCCGTCTCAACGCCATCAAGAAAGCCTTCGGTCCCGTCGAGGTTCTTCACGGCATCTCCATCGATATTGCATCCGGCGAGTTCGTCAGCCTTCTGGGCTCCTCCGGCTGCGGCAAGACCACGCTTCTGCGCATCGTTGCGGGTCTCGAAAGCGTTACCTCCGGCTCCGTCGAGATCGGCGGGCGCAACGTCACCGACCTGCCGCCCGAGAAGCGCGACATTGCGATGATGTTCCAGTCCTATGCGCTTCTGCCGCATCTGAGCGTTGCCGAGAATGTCCGCTTCCCGCTGCGCATGCGCCGCATCGGCACGCTCGACGAGCAGCGTGACAAGGTGCGCGACGCGCTGGAGACCGTGCAGCTCGGCCATCTGGCCGACCGCCGGCCCAACCAGCTTTCCGGCGGCCAGCAGCAGCGCGTGGCGCTTGCCCGCGCCATCGTTTCGCGCCCGCAGATCCTGCTTCTCGACGAGCCGCTGTCCAACCTCGACGCGCGGCTTCGCGAAGACATGCAGGTCGAGCTCATCGAGATCCACAAGCGTCTCGGCCTCACCACCCTGTTCGTCACGCACGATCAGGAAGAGGCGCTCAGCCTGTCGGACCGCATCATTCTTCTGAACAAGGGCAAGATCGAACAGGAGGGGGCTCCCCGCGAGATCTACGCCCAACCTGCCACCGGTTACGCTTCGAGCTTCCTTGGTGCGGCCAACCTCGTGTCGGCCAACATCACCGAAGAAGCTGGCGGGCCGGTGGCAACACTTGCCGACGGGCAGACCCTGCCGGTCGGCAAGGACGAGACGCGCCGTGGCCCGGCCGTCGTCGCACTGCGTCAGGAAGATGTGGCCATCAAGCCGAAGGGCGAGGGCGCCATCGAGGGCAAGGTGCGCACACGCGTCTATCTCGGCGCGCGCAATCGCTACGTGATCCAGATCGGCAAGGAAGAAATCCGCGTTCTGGCCCCGCACGATCTCGATTTCGAGCGTGGCGAGACGGTTGGCCTGGCCATTGATCCGGCGCGACTGCGCGTTCTGTCCGAAAGGGAATAGCGGCTTCGGCCGCGTTCTGCCGGACGCATTCACATACAGTTTTGAAAACCGATCGCCCTTGAGCGAATGGAGACACGCATGAGCAGCCTTGAAACACGTCTTTTCATCGATGGTGAGTTCGTCGCCGGTGAGGGCGCGGAGGAAACCGCATTCGATCCCGCACGCGGGACCGAGCTCGCCCGTGTCGCCTCGGCCAGCGAAGGCCAGATCGACACCGCCGTGCAGTCCGCCTACCGTGCTTTCCAGCGCTGGCGCCGCACGACGCCGAAGGAACGCAGCCGCATGCTGTGGGCCGTCGCCGACAAGATCGAGGAAAACGCAGCCCGTCTCGCCGAGGTCGAATCGCTGAACGCCGGCAAGCCGCGCCGCTTCGTCGAAGCCGGTGAACTTGCCAATGTGGCGGACGTCTTCCGCTTCTACGCGACCGCCGTGCGCAACATGCCGGGCGTCGCCGCTGACGGCTACCGCTCCCACACCATGACGAGCATGCTGCGCCGCGATCCGCTCGGCGTTATCGCGTCCATCGCGCCGTGGAACTATCCGCTGCTCATGGCCGCATGGAAGCTTGCCCCGGCCATCGGCGCGGGCAACACCGTGGTCATCAAGCCGTCGGAAAACACCCCGCTCAGCCTTCTGCGCCTGGCCGCGATCCTCAACGAGGTTCTGCCTGCCGGCGTCGTCAATGTCATCTGCGGCAACGGCCCGGATGTCGGCCAGCCGCTCATCACCCATCCGCTTGTGCGCATGATCTCGCTGACCGGCGACGTGCGCACCGGCCGCGCCATTCTCAAGGCGGCTGCCGGAGAGCAGATCAAGCGCACCCATCTCGAGCTTGGCGGCAAGGCTCCGGTCATCGTGATGAAGGACGCTGATCTCGACAGTGTTGTCGACACGATGCGCGAGGCCAGCTTCTACAATGCCGGTCAGGACTGCACCGCAGCCTGCCGCGTCTTCGCCGACAAGGCGATTGCCGATGAACTGACGGACAAGCTCTCCGCCATGATCGGCAGCCTCGTTTACGGCGCGCCGGAGCGTGAGGATGTGGAGTTCGGCCCGCTGATCAGCGCCGCCCAGCAGGAGCGCGTTGCCGGCTTCGTCGAGCGCGCCCGCGCATCGGGTGCGGACATCGTCGCTGGCGGCAACAGGCCGGATGGTGCCGGCTTCTTCCACGAGCCGACACTGGTGCGTGCGCCTATCGGCGCCGAGATCGTCCAGAAAGAGGTGTTCGGCCCCGTCGTCACGCTCACCGAGTTCGATGAACCCGACACGGCGCTCAGCTGGGCGAACGCTTCGGAATACGGCCTTGCCTCGTCGGTCTGGTCGCGCGACACCAGCGCCGCGCTGCGTCTTGCCAACGATCTCGAATACGGCGTCACCTGGGTCAACACCCATGGCGTTTTCGCCACCGAGATGCCGCATGGCGGCATGAAGAACTCCGGCTACGGTTCGGATCTCTCCATGCAGTCGCTGCTGGAATACACGCAGGCCCGCCACATCATGGTGGCCTGAGCCACAACGGCACGAACATGAAAAAAGCCCGGCAGAGATGCCGGGCTCAGACTGCTGACAAACCCCTGGCATTTGCCGGGGGTTTTTGATTCACTGGGTCATGTTGAAGACACCGGCCCCCGAACAGACAGCG
>NZ_JBWKMB010000024.1:0-64885 GCF_056431025.1 Nitratireductor lacus
GATGACGCCTGTTCCTGACAGGCAAAAACCAGAAACCGCACACACTTGAACAAAACCCCGCCGAAAATCGACGGGGTTTGTCAGTGGTCTGAGCGGGCCTTCGGGTCCGCTTTTTCTTTTGCGCCGTGTTTTGTGTGTCGAAGTTTGCGCTCGCCCCTCATCCCCCCTTCTCCCCGCGCGCGGGGAGAAGGGGGCATAAACGTCGCCGCTTCGTTCTTCTCCCCGTAAACGGGGAGAAGGTGCCGGCAGGCGGATGAGGGGCAGTACCAACCTCAAAAACCCCCAAATAAAAATGGCGGGCCTTTCGACCCGCCATTCTCAATAGACATGCCTGCAAAGCTTACTCGCTTGCAGCGGTCTCTTCAGCCGGTGCCTCGGCGGCAGCGGCTTCCGCTTCGGCTGCGGCAGCCTTTGCCTCTTCCTCGGCCTGCTTGGCAGCGTCGATGCGCTCCTGCGCCTTCTTGCCGGGCTTCGCCTTGTTCGGGTTGCTCCGCGCGTCGCGCTTGGCAATGCCGGCCTCATCGAGGAAACGCAGGACGCGGTCGGTCGGCAGCGCGCCATTGGCGAGCCAATGCTTGATGCGCTCTTCGTTCAGAACGACGCGCTCGCCATCCTTGGGGAGCATGGGGTTCCAGGAGCCGACCTTCTCGATGAAGCGGCCGTCACGCGGGCTGCGCACATCGGCGATCACCACATGGTAGTAAGGACGCTTCTTGGAGCCCGCACGGGCCAGACGGATTTTCAGTGCCATGGTTTCTTCCTTTCGATAATGGCTTTCAAGCCGGCAACACGTGCCGGAATCTCAGGCGCGGCTCGCCGCGCAGTTCTGTGGGAGGCATGGGCTCGGCACCCAGCCTCTTTGCGACGGCCTGTGAGGCCAGATTGTCCGGATGGACGAAGCTCATAAGCGGCGGCAGTTTCAGGTCTTCGGCTGCCCAGACCTGCACGCGGCGTGCTGCCTCCACCGCATATCCCTTGCCCTCGAAGCCCTCATAGAGGCTCCAGGCAAGCTCCGGCTCGTCGATCGCCGGCGGATGCCAGAGGCCAACGAAACCGGCAACTGCATCGGCGTCTTTCGGCTGCACGGCGAACATGCCGTAGCCATTGAGCGCCCATGCGCCAACCATGGACGAGAAAGCGGTCCATGCCTGGAAGGCGTCCTTCGGTCCGCCGGTATGAAGCGTGCGTTTCGCATCCGCGCAAAAGGCTGCATAGGCGGGAAAGTCTTCCCGCTGCCAGCCGCGCAGAATGAGGCGCTCGCTTTCGAGGACCGGTGTCATGCTCAGGCCTTCTCACCGGTCTTGGAGCCATTGCCGTGCTCCTCGGCAATCGCCTCGTGATGACGGATCACTTCGCGGATAATGAAATTGAGAAACGTCTCGGCGAAATCCGGGTCGAGATTTGCATCGTCGGCGAGACGGCGCAGCCGCGCAATCTGGCGCTCCTCGCGCGCAGGATCGGCCGGCGGCAGATCGTGCACGGCCTTGAGATGACCAACCGCCTTCGTGCAGCGGAAACGCTCGGCCAGCATGTGCACGAGTGCCGCATCGATATTGTCGATGGAGGCGCGCAGCTCGAGTAGCTTTGCCGTGACCTGATCCGTGTTGTCGCTCATCGGATTCCCTTACTTCTTCTTCGGCAGTCCGGGCAGACCGCCAGGCAACCCCGGCAAGCCACCACCCGGCATTCCCGGAAGGCCCTTCGGCAAACCGCCCTTGGGCAGACCGCCGCCGAGGCCAGCGGCTTCGGCCTGCTTCTGCAAGGCTTCAAGCTGCTTGGGGTCCATCTTCGACAGGTCGGGCATGCCACCCCCAAGGCCCCCCGGCATACCTCCGAGGCCCATCTTCTGCGCCATGCCGCCCATGAGGCCGCGCATCATGCCGCCCTTGCGGCCCTTGCCGCCCATGGCCTTCATCATGTCGGCCATCTGGCGGTGCATCTTCAGTAGCTTGTTGATCTGCGCCGAATCCGTGCCGGAGCCGGCCGCGATGCGCTTCTTGCGGCTGTGCTTGAGCAGCTCAGGATTGGCGCGCTCCTTTGGCGTCATCGACTGGATGATGGCGATCTGGCGGCCGAACATCTTGTCGTCGAGACCGGCAGCAGCCATCTGGTCCTTCATTTTCCCCATGCCCGGCATCATGCCCATGATGCCGCCCATGCCACCCATGTTCTGCATCTGGCGCAGTTGCTCGGCGAGATCGTTCAGGTCGAATTTGCCGGCCTGCATCTTCTTGGCCATCGCCGCGGCCTTTTCCGCATCGATGGTCTCGGAGGCCTTCTCAACCAGCGAAACGATATCGCCCATGCCCAGAATGCGGTCGGCGATGCGCTTGGGATAGAACTCCTCCAGCGCGTCCATCTTTTCGCCAACACCGATCAGCTTGATCGGCTTGCCGGTGACAGCGCGCATGGAGAGCGCCGCGCCGCCGCGCCCGTCACCGTCCATACGGGTCAGGACGAGGCCGGTGATGCCGACACGGTCGTTAAAGTTGTTGGCGAGATTGACGGCATCCTGACCGGTCAGCGAGTCGGCAACGAGAAGGATCTCGTGCGGGTTCGACGCGCTTTTAATGTCGGCCATCTCGACCATCAGCGGCTCGTCGATATGCGTACGGCCGGCCGTATCGAGGATCACCACGTCATGGCCGCCGAGACGAGCCGCCTGCGTGGCGCGCCTGGCGATCTCGACCGGTGTCTGGCCGGCAATGATCGGCAGCGTAGCGACACCGGTCTGCTCGCCGATTTGCTTGAGCTGTTCCTGAGCGGCGGGGCGGCGCGTGTCGAGCGACGCCATCAGCACCTTCTTGCCCTGCTTCTCGGTCAGGCGCTTGGCGATCTTGCCGGTGGTGGTGGTTTTACCGGACCCCTGAAGACCGACCATCATGATGACAACCGGTGCCGGTGCGTTGAGATCGATGGTCTCGCCTTCCGTGCCGAGCATCTCGATGAGCTCGTCATGGACGATCTTGACGACCATCTGGCCGGGCTTGATCGACTTGAGGACTTCGGCGCCAACGGCCTTTTCGCGCACGCGATCAGTGAAGGAACGCACCACGTCGAGCGCCACATCCGCCTCGATCAGCGCACGGCGCACCTCGCGCAGGGCCGCAGAGACATCCGCCTCCGACAGCGCACCGCGGCCCGTCAGGCCATTCAGGATGGAACCAAGGCGTTCCTGAAGCGATTCAAACATCCGCGTTCCTCATGTCTCGCATTATTCGTGTTCATGCGAGAGGTAATGCATCCGCGCCTGAGCTTCAAACATCGCGCAAAGCCGAAAAGCACCCGGGGGCGCATCGCGCTGCCGGGTGTTGACCTCCAGGATCGTCACTTTCCGCTGAAAGGCGCCCTGGTCGGCTGCTCGGAGTTGTCACTCGTCGCGGAAATTCTGGGCCTGTAGACAGGAAATCGTCTCTGGAGTCAAGGAGAGCATGGCTTCGGCTGCGCAAAGCGCGTCAGATCGTGAGATTGAGGCCAGTCAAAAGAACGCGCCTGCGCAGCACAAAGTGGCTCAGTTTTCGTCTGTCGGCTGCCGGCGTCTTTCCAGTTCCGCCTTTCGCTTTTCTTCGCCGCACATCTCCAGAAGATGCGTTGGCAGGTCTTCGCAGAAGCCGGGATAGTAGCGTGCCGCCAGCCAGATTATCACCCAACTGGATGCGACCTGCTGTCCGGCCGCCACGCCAGGTTCAGACTGTCGGCCAGGTTCAGACTGTCGGTAAGCGTGATGGCGCGGCACAATGTCTTCCGGCGGAAGCGGCATCCGGGCCGACGGCGATCGTTGCATCGCAGCCGATACAGGGCCGACAGGCTGATCATTCAAATGCCGCGCGTCCGCGGAATAGGGAAATGATGAAATGACGAAGGCAGTCGCAACCGCCGCGAATGGATGAGCGCGCGCTCGTCCGGACTGTGGTGTTATCACGGTAGATTCCTGTTTTTGCGATATTACGCATTGGCCTGCACGCACTCTCGGCGCAGGCGAATATCTCTGTCTGAAAATTTTCGGTAGTTCGTCTTCAACAATATATTTAGTCAGCTAATAATATGACAAAAACTGTCTTCTTTATTCGCCCTCGTCAAGCCGTTGCGGAGAGATCGTCTGAAAAATTGACGCTGCGGCGAGACCATCGCCGCAGCGCCCGGTCATCGGTGCTGAACATCGCACCGACAGCTCGATCCCGGTCTAGAGCACTTCCACTTTTCGTTGAATCGCGAAAGCGCTCCAACTTATTGTTTTTCGCAATTCCGGACGGAAAACCGGTTCCCACTTTTCCTGGAATTGCTCTAACCTGTCATCGCAGAACATAAACGATGCGCCGCGTCTCGGGTTCGATCAGAACCGGCTGCTGGTTCACATAGACATAGCGGTAGTCGTAGTCGGGGATCTCGCGGACCTCCACGGTTTCAGGAACCACGGCGCCAACGACGGCTTCACCCTCGAGATAAACGGGTTCCAGCCGGTTTGTCTGGATATAGGTTGTGACCTCCGCGGGCGGAGGAGCAATGGGTTCAACCGTGCCGAGAGCGGTCTTGCGGCCGATCAGCTCGCCACGAACCGGCTCGATTTCGATACTCGACGTGGCTTCATAGGAAACCGGAGGCAGCGCCTCCGCCGGGCGGTCGGTCACCACCACATACTCCCCGGCGCCATCGAAAGGTGCCGTCAGATAGTCCGAATAAGCCCAGCCATTCACGCCCGCATGACTGACAGCGCACCATTTGCTGCCTTCCCGGCAACCTTCTATGGCGGCCTCTTCATCGACCCTGATCACCCCGACGACCGGATACTGCGGACCCGGGCCCGAGCGAATGTTCAGATCTGCGGTCGCCCTTGCAAGCATTTCCGCACCTGCCACACCAGCGAAAGCCAGCAACGCCACACCGGCGGCAGCGCCCTTGAGAAACACCTTGTTCATGACTCATCTCCAGTCGGTTTCAACTGGGGCATCAAACGGGGAGGGCCGCGATCGGTTCCGCAACAAATAACCGGAAATTGAGCAATTCGGCCCGCGAAACGGTTCGGTAATGACCGCTATGCTAGGAAACTCAACGCTTGCGGCCGCCGGTATGTTGTGTAATCGCTGCCAGCATCACATTATCTAGCCATCATTTATCTTAAGGAGAGCAACATGGCTTTCGGGGGAAGAGCGGTGGTCCTGGCCGCTTCGGTGTGCGCCTCACTTCTCATGGCGGGGCAGGCCTCCGCCGCGCAGTGTGGAAACAATGCCGGGGGATTTGAAGCCTGGAAGGCACAGTTCAGCCAGGAAGCGGCATCGCGCGGCATTGGCAAGCGCGGGCTGAACGCCCTGGCCAGAACCAGCTATGCCAGCAAGACGATTGCCGCCGACCGTGGCCAGAAGAGCTTCAAGCTCTCGCTGAACTCGTTCATGCAGAAGCGGGGCTCGAACGCGATCATTTCGCGCGGCAAGGGAATGAAGAAGAAGTATGCAAGTCTCTTCGCAAACATCGAGAAGCGCTACGGTGTGCCTGCCGGCCCATTGATCGCCATCTGGGGCATGGAGACAGGCTTTGGCGGCTTCCTCGGCAATCAGAACATCGTCTCCGCTGTTGCCACGCTCGCCTATGACTGCCGTCGCTCGGAGTTCTTCACCGGCCACCTCTACGGCGCGCTGACAATGGTGGATCGCGGCATGCTTGATCCCAATGCCAGGGGCGCAGCCCATGGCGAGATCGGCCAGACCCAGTTCCTGCCTGGCAACGCTCTGAAATATGGCGTCGATGGCGACGGCAACGGCCGGGTCGACATGATCCGTTCGCAGGCCGATGCGCTTGCCTCGACCGCAAACTTCCTGCGTGCCCATGGCTGGCAGCGCGGTGCCGGCTATCAGCCGGGGCAGCCGAACTTCCGCGCCATTCAGGGCTGGAACGCGGCAAGCGTCTATCAGCAGGCCATCGCCATCATGGCCAGGGAAATCGATGGGTGAGGAGCGTCCCGCAAAGCGGGCAAAAAGCCAAAGATTTGGCTTTTTGAGCGACGAACGCCCGGAGCCATAGCGAAGGGCTGGCAGACGCCAAACCCTGCTTCCTGCTGCTCAACGCACAAAAAAGCCGGCATCACGGCCGGCTTTTTCATTATCCAAATGCTGGAACGATCAACGGCCACGCTTCCTTGCGGCCAGCGTACGCAGGCGCAAGGCATTCAGCTTGATGAAGCCGGCTGCGTCCTTCTGGTCGTAAGCCCCCTGATCGTCCTCGAAGGTGACCAGAGCGTCCGAGTAGAGCGACTTGTCGGACTTGCGGCCGGTCACGATCACATTGCCCTTGTAGAGTTTCAGGCGCACCTCGCCTTCCACATCTTCCTGACTCTTGTCGATGGCGGCCTGCAACATTTCGCGCTCTGGCGAGAACCAGAAGCCATTGTAGATCAGCTCCGCATAACGCGGCATCAGCTCGTCCTTGAGATGCGCTGCACCGCGGTCGAGCGTGACGGACTCCATCGCGCGGTGCGCCGCCAGCAGAATGGTGCCGCCGGGCGTCTCATAGACACCGCGCGACTTCATGCCCACGAAGCGGTTTTCCACGAGATCGATGCGGCCGATGCCATTGTCGCGGCCAAGATCGTTCAGCGCTTTGAGCAGCGTCGCCGGCGAAAGCGCCTCGCCATTGATGGCCACGGCGTCACCCGCCCTGAACGAGATGGTAATCTCGGTCGGCTCGTCGGGCGCATCCATTGGCGAAACGCTGCGCTGATGGACATATTCCGGCGGCTCGACCCACGGATCCTCCAGCACCTTGCCTTCGGAAGAGGAGTGCAACAGGTTCGCATCGACGGAGAAAGGCGCCTCGCCCTGCTTGTCCTTGGGCACCGGGATCTGGTGTGCCTCGGCAAAATTGATCAGGTCGGTGCGGGACTTGAACTCCCAGTCACGCCAGGGTGCGATCACCTTGATGTCGGGATTGAGCGCGTAGGCCGAAAGCTCGAAACGCACCTGGTCGTTGCCCTTGCCGGTCGCGCCGTGGGCTATGGCGTCAGCCCCGGTTTCGGCAGCGATTTCTACCAGACGCTTGGAGATCAGCGGGCGTGCAATCGACGTGCCCAGCAGATAGACGCCCTCATAAACGGCATTGGCACGGAACATCGGGAAGACGAAATCGCGCACGAATTCCTCGCGCACATCCTCAATGTAGATTTCCTTGATGCCGAGCATCTCGGCCTTCTTGCGCGCCGGCTCCAGCTCATCGCCCTGGCCGAGATCGGCGGTGAAGGTCACCACCTCGGCATTGAGCTCCGTCTGCAGCCATTTGAGGATGATCGAGGTATCGAGACCGCCCGAATAGGCAAGCACGACCTTTTTCACGTCTTTGAGTTTCGTCATGGTCTTTCCCGGTATGAGAGGTACGGCATGGCCGGCCGGCTCCGCACGCCGGAGCCTTGGAAGTCGAGGCGACTAATATCAGGAATGGCGGCGCGGGCAAGACCAGTCCCCGCAAATGCCAGTGCCTGCAAATTCCGGTACCTGCAAACGAAAGAGGCCACGCCGTTTCCGGCATGGCCCCGCCCCCACGCAAAATGTGCTCAGGCCGCTTCCAGCGTCGCCACTGTCTTGAGCGCCCCATCGAGCATTTCGCCCTTCTCGTCCTTGAGCGCGGCGTCACGCAGCCGTCGAAGCCAGTCTGCCGCATCCTCACGACCCTCCAGCAGGTTCAGGCCGGAGAGCACCCGGTCGAACTTGGAGTGCGCGCGCACATGCGTGTCGCTGTAGCCCTTGATGAGCCGTCGGCAATTGAGAATTTCCACCGCCAGCGCATAGTCGCGCTGCGCCGTGTCGAGCGCCAGCGCATACCAGCGCTCCAGATGCGCCTCTTCCACCTGATGCCGCAACAGCGACCGGCGCCATGGTCGCAGCGTGCCGATCAGCCACAGCGCGCCAAAGCCGAACAGGCTGTCGGTGCGGATGCGCCGGCCGCGATTGATGCGACGGTCGACCCAGTGGGCAAGGCCCGGCCGGTTTTCGATGAAGCGGCCAAGCCTCGCCGGCAGCGTGCCACAGAATTCTTCCACGCGCGGGTGAAAGAACTCCGTCACCTGCAGGACATGGGCCTCGCCGACCTTCATCTCCTTGCGGATGCGCTCAGCGCGTGCAGTTCGCGTTTTCAGATCGGCAACGCGCAGAATGTCGTCATAGCACATGGCGTTGGCCACATGCTTGGCCGCTGCTTCTCCCAGGGCATGGCCCTTTTCTGCGCTGTCCAGCGCCAGCGCCCTCTCGAGCCGGTCGAGATATTCCACGCCATAGGCAAGGTCCTGATAGTCGACCACCTTGCGCAACCCGGCGAGCGCCATGGCTCTCACAGGTTCGGGATAGGCCCTCGCGCGGGCGGCCAATGCGTTCCACCGCGCCACCAGCCGCTCCGGCCCCTCGACCGCGATCTGCCTTGAAGCCGGCGCAGCATTGGGCCCCTCCTCTTCCACACGCTCACCGGAAACCGTGAGCTCGAACGCCCTGCCGAATGCCGCAAGGCTCGCCTTCACCCCGCGCCCGGAAGCCTCGATGGTTTCCTCGTAGCTTGCGCGCGGGAACGGCAAAGCGCCGGAGCCCGCCAGTGCCCCAAACAGGCTCGATGAGATCACTGAGCCGGCTTCGACAGCCACCTTTTCCATGTCGAAGCAGATGTAGCGGCTCGCCGCTTCGCGCGCATTCCGGTGAACGGTGGGTGAGTCCGCGCGCCCGTCGCCCGGCTCGATTTTTTCGGAAACGGCAGCGATGCGGTGAGCGGAGGCAATCAGCGTCGTACGGTCGGGCGTCACGAAGCCGCGCATCACCGCACGCCCCGCCTCCATCAGCTCGGCAGCAATCAGAATGTCGATGTCGCCCTGCGCCGGCGCCAGCGAGAAAACCGGCCGGCGACCGGTGTCCTGACACATCTCCACATAATAGATCGTCGCGCCGGTGCGCTGAGCCACGCCCGCAACGGATGTTGCCTGCGCAAGGTAGCCGTTGCGCTCGGCCACATCGGTGATCCAGTTGGTGAGAACACCGCCGCCCTGCCCGCCCACGGCGAGGATGGCAAGCTTGATGATCTTGTGCTCTTCTTTTGCTTTCATACGCCTGGCCATAATCGTTCCCTCAAGCGTCTGCGAATGTCAGGCGCCGCTTTTCGCGGCGGGTTTGCAGGAAGCCGGTCACCGTGCTGCGCACCCTGTTGGCAAGGCGGTCCCACCAGCCCGGATTGTGCACCACATCCGCGCGGTAGAAGGACGGGCACAGAACCGCCGCATCGGCCACCTCGCCGCAATTCCCACAGCCCACGCAGGTGTGATCGATCGAGGCCACCGGGTCGTCCCGCAGCGGATCATCCAGCTTCTTGACCGAAAGCGACGGACAGCCCGAAAGCCGCATACAGGCGTGATCGCCGGTGCAGACATCCTCGTCCACACCGAAACGCGGCTTCACCACCCGCTCGCCACCCGAGATCGCTTTTGCCACAAGGGGCTTTTCGCGGCGCTGGCGGTTGAGCATGCATTCGGAGGAGGCGACGATCACCTTCGGCCCCTTCTCCTTTGTCGTCAACGCCTCGCGCAGTGCGGCGCGTACCTTGGTCACGTCATAGGTGCGATCGATATGCCGAACCCATTTCACGCCCATTCCCTTCACCGCATCGGTGATCGGATGTTTCGTCGACTTGGTGGGATTGTCGGCACGCGAGGAGAGAATGTCCTGCCCGCCAGTCGCCGCCGAATAGAAATTGTCGACCACGACAATGACACCGTCATTCTCGTTGAACACCGCATTGCCGATCGAGGAGGTCAGGCCGTTGTGCCAGAAACCGCCATCGCCGACGAAGGAGATCGAGCGCCGCTTCGCGTCCGGTGAATTGAAGGCCGAGGCCGAAGCCGGTCCGAGACCGTAACCCATCGTTGTCGCGCCAAGCTCGAAGGGCGGCATGATCGAGAACAGATGACAGCCGATGTCCGACGAGATGTGGTGCGGTCCCATTTCCTGTTCGATCAGCTTGGTGGCAGCGAAGATCGGTCGCTCGGGACAGCCCGTGCAAAACCCCGGCGGCCGGCCCGGAACCACCTTCGCGAGATCCGCTGCCAGCGTGTTTTCGCCCGGCGCATTGGGGGCCAGAACCTGCGCCGCCAGAAGCTCCGGCGCATTGGCGCGCAGATAGGCGCTGATGCCGTCGAGCATGATCTGGCCGGTATATTCACCCGCCATCGGCAAAACGTCCTTGCCGAGAATGCGTGTGTCGACACCCTTCTTGTGCATCATCGAGGCGATGGCCTGTTCAAGATAGTTGGGCTGCCCCTCCTCCACGATCAGGACGGAGTCCTTGTCCTCGCAGAAGTCGATCACCTCGTCATCGATGAGTGGATAGACGGCGTTGAGCACATAGAGCGGCACATCCGTATCGCCATAGACATCGGCAAGGCCGATGCGCTGCAGCGCCCGGATGACGCTGTTGTACATGCCGCCCTGCAGGATGATGCCGGCCTTGCCCCGCTCTGGCCCGAAAAATTCGTTGATCCTGCGCGAGCGAATAAAATCGACCGCAGCCGGCATGCGCTTCTCCACCTTCTCCTTCTCATGCAGGAAGGAAGCGGGCGGCAAAACGATACGGTTGGTGTCCCGACGCGGATTTTCCAGCGCGTCTGCAACGGTCATTTCCGGGCGCTTGTTGTCTTTCGTCTCGAAGCTGCCGGTCACGTGGCAGCTGCGAATGCGCACCATCAGCATGACCGGGGTGTTGGAGACTTCCGAAAGCTCGAATCCATCTTCCACGGCCTTGACGATGGAAGGCAGGTTGGGTCGCGGATCGAGCAGCCATACCTGGCTCTTCATGGCAAACGGATGGCTGCGCTCCTGCATGATGGAGGAGCCTTCACCGTAATCCTCGCCAACGATGATGAGCGCACCACCGGTCACACCGCCAGAGGCAAGATTGGCCAGCGCATCCGAAGCGACATTGAGACCCACCGCCGATTTGAACGTACAGGCGCCACGAATGGGATAGTGTACGGAAGCTGCCAGCATGGCGGTTGCCGTCGCCTCCGAGGCGCTGGCCTCGAAATGCACGCCGAGCTCGCCCAGAATGTCCTGTGCGTCAGCCAGAACGTCCATAAGATGGCTGATGGGAGCACCCTGATAACCGCCCACATACCCCACGCCGCATTGCAGAAGCGCCTTGGTGATGGCGAGAATCCCTTCGCCGTGGAAGGTCTCGCCGGCCCCGAGCCGCAGCTTCTGGACCTCCTTCACAAACGAACGTTCAGCCATGATGCAGTCTCCCGTCGCTGGCACCGCAGTTCCACACTGCGGGCGGGCTCGCTAAAAATCGTGCTTTCTGATGTTGCCGAGGATTTTCTGAAGCGTGGCGACGAAGGCCGAGTATTCCGCCTCGTCAATACCCCTGAACATTTCGGCAAAGGCTTCGTGCATGGCTGGCCATGCACGGTTGAACTCTTCCCGCCCCTTGTCGGTCAGGAAGATGTTTCGGGTACGGCTGTCATCCTGACAGGCTTCGCGCCGGACCAGGCCCTGGGTCTCCAATGCGTCAAGCGTGCGGCTCATGGTCGATTGCTCGATCACCGTGTAGACGGATAATTCGTTGATCGACATGCCATCCCCGACCGCCAGGACGGCAAGCGCGCGCACCTGCGGTACCGTCAGCCCCTGCCGGCGCAGATCCTGCCGCAGGGTCGCATTGTACCGCCCCATGATGCGGTTCATCAGATAGGGCGCGAATTGCTGAAGCCCCATCTGGCCCAGCGTTTCAATTCTCGAATTCCTGCTATCCAAGCGTTCGTCCATCAAAGCCTCTCACCAGCAGATTGTCTGAACCGCTACCCTACCTTCCATGACACACGAAATGTCAGGCAATTGCGGATGAAAACCCTCTTCTCAGCGGCGGGCAGCGCGTTGAAGCCGCTGCCCGTGATGCTTCTGTCAGGGTTCGGCATGGCGCTGCCGGCTTAATCCCGAGCCACAAGCGCCAGAACGCGGCAGGGGCTGCCCGTGCCATGCTCGATTTTCAGCGGTGCCGCGATCAGGATCGCTCCCTTCGGCGGCAGTTTGTCGAGGTTGGCGAGACTGGCGAGACCGTAGCGATTGGCCTTGTGCAGGAGGTTGTGCGCAGGGAATGGCGGCTCCATTCCACCGGCCTGACCGGCATCGGTGCCGATCGTCTCGCTGCCCCAGCCGACGATCCCCTTGTCGAGCAGATAGGTGATCGCTTCGGCCGTTGGCCCCGGCGAATGCGGACCGGTTTCGTCGGCGTTCAGAAAGCGCTCTTCCGAACCGTTTCGCTTGTACCAGTCGCTGCGCAGAACGACCCATTCGCCTTTCTTTATCTCACCGTGCTCGGCCTCCCAGGCCTTGATGTGGTCGACCGTCAGCAGAAAATCGGGATTCTCTGCCGTTTCCTTCGAACAGTCGATCACATTGACTGGAGCGACAAAATTCCCGGGGTCGATTGTGTCGGTAGAACCATCGGGATGGTCCCGTCCGGTGATCCAGTGGATCGGCGCATCGAAATGGGTGCCGGAATGTTCGCCAAGCTTGAGCCAGTTCCAGGCCCACCACGGCCCATTGTCGTCATAAGCGGAGATCTTGTGAATCTCGATCTTCGGCGTGTCCACGGCAAGCTCCGGCGGTAGCTTGAGAAGCGGGGTGCCGGGACCCAGCACCGCAGACAGGTCGACGACCTCGACCTTACCTGACAGCAACTGGTCCGCAAATTCACGGATAATGGACTGGCTCATAAGTCTCCTCCCAGAAACGTTTGAGGCCGCAGCGAAACACCACAGGCAGCTTGAAACGGTCTAACTGAAAAAGGATGCATATGCAAATATCTTCGCAGGCGGGTAACCCGGCACTCTCGGTCTTTGATGACACTTCCGTTTCGTTCTCTGTCCCTATTGTCCGGCTAAGACTGCCGGCTCAATACAATTGGAACCCTAGGCTGTTTTAGGTCGCAAAAGGTTTCATATGCATATGAATTGAAATCCGCCAGGTTTGCCCGCACAGCCCTTTCTCAGCCGGATACTCCGCGCACACTCTTGCGTCCCTACATGAAAGAGCCCCGGGCAGATCCCGGGGCGAGCGGCCGGCGATCCGAACGCAGCCCGGCCTTTTTCACACGTGCCCTTGGCGATTCGCTGTGGTATCCAGCCGACATGGCACAGAAGAAAGCGCACGAAGTCGACCGTTGGCTTGCAAAGCCGGAGCAGGCATATCGGGTCATCCTGATATATGGGCCTGATCGCGGGCTTGTCAGTGAGCGCGCCAGGCGCTTTGCTGCGGGCACAGGCCTGCCGCTGGATGACCCCTTCACCGTTGTGCGCATCGAGGCCAATGAAGTAGAACAGCAGCCGGGGCGTCTTGCCGACGAGGCGCAGACCGTGCCGATGTTTTCGGATCAGCGCCTCATCTGGGTGAAAGGCGCAGGCAACCAGAAGGCGCTGGTCAGCGATGTCACCGCGCTCATCGCAGAGCCCCCCGCGGACTGCGCAATTCTCATCGAAGGCGGCGACCTTCGCAAAGGCTCTTCCCTGCGTTCGGCGGTCGAGCGTGGCGCAGGCGCCATGGCCCTGCCCTGCTACGCGGATGACGGGCGCGGCATCGATGCGGTTATCGACGAAACCCTTGGCGGCGCGGGCCTGAAAATCTCATTGGAAGCACGCCAGCTTCTCAAAGCCAACCTTGGCGGCGACCGGCTGGCGACACGCGGCGAGCTGGAGAAACTGACCCTCTACTGCGCCGGTGCCAGCGAGGTAACACCGGAGGACATCCGCCTGCTCATTGGAGACGTCGCGGGTCTGAGCAGCGATGAGGCGGTGGACGCGATTATTTCCGGCCGTTTTCAGGCATTCGACAGCGCGTTTCAGCGCTTTCTTGCTGCTGGAAACCCGCCTTTTCTCGTGCTCTCCGCAACGCTCCGTCAGATCCATGCCCTGCAGGTCATGAGGACCGCGATGGAAAGCAAGGGCGTGTCAGCCAGCGCAGCCGTTGCCGGCGCCAGGCCGCCGGTCTTCTTCTCGCGCCGCAAAACCGTTGAAAACGCACTGGGCCGCTGGAGCAGCACGGCACTGCAGAACGCCGCGGAGCGCCTGCAGGCGACGATCCTGCGCACACGCCAGAAGCCGGCGCTGGCCGGCTCGATCGCCCGCCAGGCACTGCTTGCCCTGACGGTCGAGGGTGCCCGCGGGCGCCGTTAAGCTGTCGGAAACCACATAAGACGTTGAATTGCCTACGCATCAGGCCTGCGAGGCTTACCTGCCGCTCAACGAATGCCGGGAACGGGATCGAGGATGATCGGCCCGGCGAAAGAGACCAGGCCGATCCCAGGCACTATTGCTGCAGAAGCCGGCACAGTTCGTCGAGCTGCTCCAGAGAGCGATAGGCGATCTTCATTTCCCCGCCACGCTCCTTGTGATTGATCACGACGTTGAGGCCGGTGCGGTCGCTGAGAAGCTTCTGCAGCGCCAGCGTGTCAGCGTCTTTCTCCTTCTTCGGCTGCCGCGGCGTTTTTTCCTCACTGCGCGGCGCAGCGGCCAGAGCTTCTGCCTGGCGCACCGAAAGTCCATCCTCGACGATACGCTGCGCGAGACCAACGGGATCTTCCGCCGTCACCAGTGTGCGCGCATGACCCGCCGACAGGGAACCGTCAATAATCAGATCGCCAATCGCGTCCGGCAGTTTCAGAAGCCGCAATGTATTGGCCACATGGCTTCGGCTCTTGCCGATAACCTGCCCCAGATCGGCCTGTGTGTAATTGTGCTCATCGATAAGCTGCTGATAGCCGCGCGCTTCTTCGAGCGGGTTGAGATCGGCACGCTGGACGTTCTCGATGATGGCGAGTTCCAGCGCGGCCTTGTCATCCACTTCCCGCAGGATCACCGGCACTTCCGTCAACCCGGCCCGCTGTGCCGCACGCCACCGCCGTTCACCGGCGATGATCTCGAAGCGGCCCGGCGCGTCGCCCGAGCGCACGACCACAGGCTGCACGATTCCATGCTCGCGAATGGACTGCGCCAGATCGCTCAGGTCGCTCTCGACGAACTGCCGACGCGGATTGCGCGGATTGGGAGAAACAAACTCGATTGGAACAGAACGGTCGGCACGCACCGCCTCTTTCTGCTCGGTTTCCGGCTTGTCCATCTCACCGATCAACGCGGCGAGACCGCGCCCCAGGCGCTTGCGTGAGGGATCTTCGTTCATGTCACAACACCATCAACCACAAAACTCAGTCTTCCTGCGAATATCTTCGCATCCATCTCATGCCGCCCGCAGTCGGCGCTCGCGGCGAATCACCTCCGACGCAAGCTGCAGATAGGCCTGGCTGCCGGAGCACTTCAGATCGTAGAGAATCGCCGGTTTTCCGTAGGATGGCGCTTCCGAAACGCGCACATTGCGCGGGATAATCGTTTCATAGACCGTGTCGCCCATATGTGCGCGGACATCCTCGACCACCTGATTGGCCAGATTGTTGCGCCGGTCGAACATGGTCAGCACGATGCCCTGAATGCCCAGATGCGGATTGATCGAACCGCGCACCTGCTCCACCGTTTCCAGAAGCTGACTGAGACCTTCAAGGGCAAAGAATTCGCATTGCAGCGGCACGAGGATCGAATCCGCCGCAGCCATTGCGTTCAAGGTCAGAAGGTTCAGTGAAGGCGGGCAGTCAACCAGCACGTACGAATACGGAATACCGTCTTCATTCAAGGCGTTACGCAATTTTAGAACGCGATCCGGTGCACTCGAAATCTCCATTTCGATGCCGAGAAGATCGAGCGTGGATGCCACGATGGAAAGGCCGGGAACCGCCGTTGCCATGGCCGCCTCCAGAACACCCGCATTGCCCGTTAGAACATCATAGGATGATATAAGCCGCTGCTGACGGTCGATGCCAAGCCCGGTGCTGGCATTGCCCTGCGGATCCAGATCAACCACGAGAACATTCTCGCCAATGGCAGCGAGCGCCGTGGCGAGATTGATGGCCGTTGTCGTTTTGCCGACCCCGCCCTTCTGGTTTGCGACTGTGATGATTCGCGTGCCGCTGTTCATCGCTGCTGCTACCCCGATCTGACCCTACTGGAAGGCTCTGCGGCAAGCCGGCTATCGCCGGAGCGGATTGCTCACTTCAAGAATGATGGCTGCCGCATCAACCTTATCTTCATGTTCTACCAGATCGAATCGCCACGTGTTACCGCTTTCTTCCACTTCCCGGCGGTAATCCCGTCCTTTGTGAAAGAGCGCCCGCGCGCCCTGCGTCAGCCAGGGCTCCGTAAGTTCGATAAGAAGCGGCAGAGGCGCGAGCGCCCGCGCTGTGACGATATCTGGCGCACCAATCGCATCATATGTGTCTTCAATCCGCCTTGCATGAACCCGTGGCGCAACGCCCACTTCATTCAGAGCGGACACCAGGAACGCCGCCTTTTTCCGATTGCTCTCAACGAGATGCACCTCGGCGCCCGGCTTTTCAGCCAGAAGAATCGCCATGACGGCACCGGGAAATCCACCACCAGATCCCACGTCGAGCCACTTCAGCGCATCGGGTGCGAGACGCAGCAATTGGGCGCTGTCAAGAATATGACGCTCCCAGAGATCGTTCAGCGTTGACGGGGCGGCCAGGTTGATTCGCCGTGACCAGCGCCGAAAAATCCCCTCAAATGCAACCAGACGATCAAATGTTTCACGTGAAACTGGCCCTGAAATCTCCAAAAGCCGCGAAAACCGCGCTGAATCCATCAGGCAGCGCCTTTCTGTGTTTCGAACTGGCGCAGACTTGCGATAATCAAAGCCAAAGCGGCAGGCGTCATTCCATCAATCCTTTGAGCATCGGCGATGCTTCGTGGTCTCCGGTCCTTCAGCTTCTGCTTCAATTCGTTTGAAAGTCCGGCGATCCCGTCAAATGTCAATTCAGCGGGAATGAGGCGCGCTTCCTCGCGCCGCAACATGGCTGCGTCATTGCCCTGACGTTCCAGATAAACGGCGTACCGCGCTTCCGTTTCAATCTTTTCCACCAGGCTTGATGGAATCTCGACCAGCTCCGGCCAAATCTTAATAAGCCGGCTTATATCCATATCCGGATAGGATAAGAGCTCGTAAGCAGAACGACGAACCCCATCCCTGTTGAGATTGATGTCATGCCGGGCTGCTTCATTCGGGCTCAAGGACCTGTCCTTTAGAAGCGAACGCGCAGCATCCATCGAACGCTCCATCTCCGTGAACCGCTTCTCCCGCTCCGCCGATGCAATGCCAAGCCGAAGGGCAAGCGGTGTCAGCCTCGTATCAGCGTTATCGGCACGCAGCGAAAGCCGATATTCCGCCCGCGATGTGAACATGCGATACGGCTCGCTCACACCCCGCGTTACCAGATCGTCAATCAAAACGCCGATATAGGCATCGGCACGGCCCAGCGTCACCATCTTGCTACCCGAAGCCGCGCGGGCTGCGTTGATCCCGGCCAACATGCCTTGCGCCGCCGCTTCTTCATATCCGGTCGTTCCGTTGATCTGCCCCGCAAGAAAGAGACCACGAACCTTTCGCGTCTCCAGCGTCGGCTCAAGATCGCGCGGATCGACATGGTCATACTCGATCGCGTAGCCTGGCTGCAGCATTACTGCCCGCTCAAGGCCGGGAATGGTCTTCAGAAGCGCGAGTTGCGCATCTTCGGGAAGCGATGTGGAGATACCGTTCGGATAGACCGTATGATCGTCGAGCCCTTCCGGCTCGAGAAAAATCTGATGGCCCTCGCGATCTCCGAACTTGACGATTTTGTCTTCAATCGAAGGACAATAGCGTGGCCCGATTCCATCTATCGCGCCGGAATACATGGCGGAGCGATGCAGATGCTGGCGGATCACCGCATGCGTTTCGCCGGTGGTGCGTGTGATGCCGCATTCGATCTGGCGGTTGGTGATCCGATCCGTCAACAGGGAAAAGGGTGTCGGGTCGTCGTCCGCCGGCTGCATGTCCAGCGAAGCCCAGTCAATCGTACGGCCGTCGAGACGTGGTGGCGTCCCCGTCTTCAGTCGCCCCAGGCGAAAACCCGCCGCTTCCATTGAAATCGAAAGCCGCTCGGCCGCCTGTTCGTTCATACGGCCCGCCGGGATCGTCTTCTCCCCAATGTGAATGAGGCCGCGCAGAAATGTCCCGGTTGTCAGCACAACGGAGCCGCAGGTCAGATAGCGCTCTCCGGAGACCACAACTCCGGCGATGCGGTCATCGCTGATTCGCAGTTCCAGCGCCTCCCCTTCAATCACTTCGAGGTCGGGCACTGCCCTGATCGCGCTTTGCACCGCATTGCGATAGAGCTTGCGGTCGGCCTGTGTGCGCGGTCCCCGCACAGCTGGACCCTTGCGCCGATTGAGGAGCCGAAACTGAATACCCGCCGCATCGGCAGCGCGGCCCATAATGCCGTCCAGGGCATCCACTTCCCGAACAAGATGTCCCTTGCCCAGCCCTCCGATTGCCGGATTGCAGGACATCGCACCAACGGTATCGAAGCGAAGCGTAACCAGCGCTGTTCTGGCACCAGAACGCGCGGCGGCGGAAGCCGCCTCTGCACCAGCGTGGCCACCGCCGATAACAATTACATCATAGCTGCTGTTCGTCATAATCCGATTCCATCGATGCCTGCACAGCGTGGAGAAATGCTATGGAAGCCCGATACTTCGCGGCGATTGGAGAGCGTCAGACATGTCTTTTTCTGGAGGAGCAGTCAAGGGATTTGCGAAGCTCTTTCGGTTTCACGTGAAACATTGTTGCGTAAGCGTCCGGACCTGACGCGTTTGTTTCACGTGAGTCACGCATCGATCAGGCAGACAGTGTTTCACGTGAGTCACCGATTTAAACTGGCTTTGCGGTGTTTCACGTGAGTCATTTCCCAATACAAAACTGCGAAAAGATGGTGTCCAGAAGATCTTCGACGTCGATTGTGCCGCTTATTCGTCCAAGCGCATCGCCTGCAAGCCGCAGCTCCTCCGCCCGAACTTCAAGCGGGAGGTTTGTTTGTCTCGCTGCCGTATCCACGTGTCCCGCCGCATCCAGGATAAGCTGCACATGCCGCTCCCGGAAAGGGAGTGCTTCACCGGCATTTGATGTCGCTTGCACAGCGAGCTCACGCATCTCGCTTAAAAGGCTATCAATACCCTCACCTGTATGGGCTGAGATGAGAAAGTCATATTGTCCCTGATGGTGTGTCTTGTCTGCCAGGTCCAGCTTGTTGCCTATCCGTCGATGCGGAATACCTTCCGGAAGCCGAACCCTGACCGGCGCATTGCAGTCTTCAAGAAGAAGGATGAGATCAGCCTCCCGGGCGCGATCGATCGCACGGTCAATCCCCAGGGCCTCGACCCTCCCGGGGTTCTCACGAATGCCGGCTGTGTCTGTCACGATCACCTTGACCCCACCTACATCCAGCACAGCCTCGAGAACATCGCGTGTCGTCCCGGGCTCTTCCGTCACGATGGCGATGTCTCGGCGGGCCAGCGTGTTCAAAAGGCTCGACTTGCCGGCGTTGGGCGCCCCAAGGATAACCACGCGAAACCCATCGCGGATGATCTCGGCAGTTCGGTACCCGGCGGCGTGACGTTCGAGCGAGCTCCGTAGCTCGGCGATCTCCTTCCATACACGTTCGGCGACCGAGCCCGGAACGTCTTCTTCATCCGAGAAGTCGAGTTCCGCCTCGATCATTGCCCGCGCATGGATGAGTGTCTTTCGCCATCCGTCATAAAGAGCCCTGTGCCGGCTTTCCGCGTTTGCCAGAGCAAAACGGCGCTGCGCCTCGGTTTCCGCGGAAATGAGGTCGGAGAGCGCTTCGGCCTCCGTGAGATCGAACTTTCCATTCAGAAAGGCGCGCCGTGTGAACTCGCCCGCCTCGGCAAGGCGAAAATCGGGATAGCCCGAAAGCGTCTCCAGAACGGCCTGCACAACAGCCCGCCCGCCATGGAGATGGAGTTCGCCACAGTCTTCCCCCGTAAAGCTCTCTGGGCCTGGAAAGAAGAGGACAAGAGATCGATCGAGAACGGCGCCCTGGCTGTCCCGCAATGTTCGCAGCGTCGCATGGCGCGGTTCCGGGAGTTTTCCTGCCAGAGCTTCGAGCGCTGAGCAGGTGCCGGAGCCCGACAATCGCACAACAGCGACGCCCGACGGCAACGCGCCGCTGGAAAGTGCGAATATGGTTTCTCTCATCTCATTTGCTCTCACGTCCAAAGCGCCCTACCGTGGCGCCAGTGTCAGGGCTAGATATTTTCCATAACGGTTCGATACGCAAGGAGCCCCAATGCCGCTGCCTGCAAAAAATCTTCTGGCTACCGAAGCCAGCCCCTATCTGCTTCAGCACCGGAATAACCCGGTTCACTGGAGGCCGTGGTCGGCAGCGGCCCTAAGCGAGGCGAGAGAAAGCGACAGGCCCATTCTCCTCTCGGTCGGCTACGCAGCCTGCCACTGGTGTCATGTGATGGCTCACGAGTCTTTCGAGAACCCGGAAATCGCCGCAGCGATGAACCGCTATTTCGTCAACATCAAGGTCGACCGGGAAGAGCGGCCGGAAATCGATCAGATCTACATGGCCGCGCTCTCCGCCATGGGCGAACAGGGCGGCTGGCCTCTAACCATGTTTCTCGACTTCGACGGAAAGCCCTTCTGGGGCGGGACCTATTTCCCGCCTGAACAGCGATACGGACGACCAGGATTTCTTCAGGTGCTTGAAGCCGTAAATGCTGCCTGGCAGGGCAAGCGCGCCGAACTTGTGAAAAGCGCGGGCGCGCTTGGCGCCCATGTGCAAGCCCGTCTCGCTCCAGCACCAGGGACGGCAGGATCACCGCAGGAAATCCTGCAAACTCTCGCCGGCAACATCCACGCAATGATCGATCACGAATTTGGCGGTCTGCGCGGGGCGCCCAAGTTTCCCAATATCCCCTTCATGCGCGTCCTCTGGTTGAGCGATGACCCCGCTCACAGGACCGCCGTGGTGGAAAGTCTGACGTCGATGCTCGCAGGCGGCATCTACGATCATGTGGGTGGCGGCCTTGCACGTTACTCCACCGACGACAAATGGCTCGTCCCGCATTTTGAAAAAATGCTGTATGACAACGCCCAGCTTCTGCGCATGTTGTGTTGGGTCTACAGCGATACGCGCAATGCGTTGTTTCGGATACGAATCGAAGAGACGGTGGGTTGGCTTCTCCGCGAAATGAGGGTTGAAGGTGGTGCCTTTGCATCCAGCCTCGATGCCGACACCGCCGGGGTTGAAGGACAGACCTATCTCTGGACGGAAGCACAAATACGCAGCGCGCTCGATAGCAGAGCCGATGGTTTTCTCGAAATCTTCTCACTGGCACAGCCCGAGAACTGGGAAGGAAACCCGATACTTCACCGTCGCGGCCACGCGCGCTATCTCGGCGACCAGAAGGAAGCAGAGCTGCGCGCCATGCTGGACACGCTTCTCTCTATAAGAAACGGGCGGGATCAACCCGGACGGGACGACAAGGTTCTAACAGACTGGAACGGGCTCGCGATTGCGGCGCTCGCCGATGCAGCGCGATTGCTCGATCGGGCCGAGTGGCTGGAGGCAGCGCGCGGGGCTTTTCGTTTCGTATGCGAATCGATGGAGGACGGCCGCCTTTCACACAGTTCCCGTGGCGGCAGAGCGGTGTTCCCTGGTCTTTCGAGCGACTATGCCTGCATGATCTCTGCCGCCGGAGCACTTTATCAGGCGACCGCTGAGCCCGCACTCATGGGTCAGGCACGCGCCTGGGCACGCGAGCTGCAAACCTGGTACTCGGACGATAGCGGAGAAGGATATTATCTGACCGCGAGCGACGCGACTGATGTCCCCATGCGCATACGCGGCGACGTAGACGAGGCCATACCGTCCGCCACGAGCCAGGTCATCGAAGCTCTGCTGGCGCTATCCATTCTTTCCGGCGACGAACCGGACAATCGGGTCGCGAAGGTGGCGCAGGCAGCGCTCGGTCGCGCAACCACGCAGACTTATGGTCAGGCCGGCATTGTCTATGCGGCAACATTGGCTCAGAACGCGGCCAAACTCATAATGGTTGAGCCGAAGAGAGACCCTGTTTTTGTTCCGGTAGCGAATCGAAACCTGGATCCCAGGCGGTTTGATGTTGTGGTGGCTGATGGCAGCGCGCAGAAAATGCCGGGCGATATAGCCATCGATTCTCAGCGGCCGGCTGCGTATCTCTGCATTGGGCAGACATGCCTGCCACCATTCCGCGAGCCAGACAAACTCGAAACCGCCCTGCGCGACGATCACCATCCGGAAATCATGGTAAACAAAAGATAAAGGCGGCACCGGGATGCCGCCTTTCAATTTCAGATATCGACTGACCGGCCGTCAGAACCGCAATCAGGTGTTCATCGAATCGAAGAACTCCGAATTGGTTTTGGTCTGCTTCAGCTTGTCGTTCAGGAACTCGATGGCGTCCGTGGTGCCCATCGGCGCCAGAATGCGGCGCAGAACGAAAATCTTCTGCAGATCCTGGCGCGCGATGAGGAGGTCTTCCTTACGGGTGCCGGACTTGAGAATGTCGATGGCCGGGAAGATGCGCTTGTCGGCGACCTTGCGGTCGAGCACGATTTCCGAATTGCCCGTTCCCTTGAACTCCTCGAAGATCACTTCGTCCATGCGGCTGCCCGTATCGATGAGCGCGGTCGCGATGATCGTCAGAGAACCGCCCTCCTCGATGTTGCGTGCCGCGCCGAAGAAGCGCTTCGGACGCTGCAGCGCGTTGGCATCGACACCGCCGGTCAGAACCTTGCCGGAAGACGGCACCACCGTGTTGTAGGCGCGGCCCAGACGCGTGATCGAATCGAGCAGGATGACCACGTCGCGGCCATGCTCGACCAGACGCTTCGCCTTCTCGATCACCATCTCGGCGACCTGCACGTGGCGAGAAGCCGGCTCGTCGAAGGTGGAGGAAATCACCTCGCCATTCACCGAGCGCTGCATGTCGGTCACTTCTTCCGGACGCTCGTCGATCAGAAGAACGATCAGGAAACATTCCGGGTGATTCGACGTGATCGAATGGGCGATGTTCTGCAGAAGAACCGTCTTACCCGTACGCGGCGGCGCAACGATCAGGCCACGCTGGCCCTTGCCGAGCGGCGCCACGAGGTCGATCACGCGCGCCGACAGGTCTTTCTTCGTCGGATCTTCGATTTCCATGTTCAGCCGCTCATCGGGATAGAGCGGGGTCAGGTTGTCGAAATGGATCTTGTGGCGGATCTTCTCCGGATCCTCGAAATTGATCGTGTTGACCTTGAGAAGGGCGAAGTAGCGCTCGCCTTCCTTGGGGCTGCGGATCGGACCCTCGACCGTATCGCCGGTTTTCAGCGAGAAGCGGCGAATCTGCGAGGGGGAGATGTAGATATCGTCGGGACCCGGCAGATAATTGGCTGTTGCCGAGCGGAGAAAGCCGAAGCCATCCTGCAGCACTTCGACGACACCCTCACCGATGATCTCGATATCCTGGGTGGAGAGCTTCTTTAAGATCGCGAACATCAGCTCCTGCTTGCGCATGATGCTGGCGTTCTCAACCTCAAGCGATTCTGCGAACGCAATGAGATCGGTTGGCGATTTGCTTTTCAGCTCTTGGAGTTTCATTTCCTGCATGTGCGGACTCTGGAAAGGCAACGGAAAAGGTGGAGGTAGGCGTATTTGAAGCCGGCCGGTTTCACTCGAAACGGAAGATATTCGTGGAACCGGACTAAAAGGAAGGAACCATCTCTTACCGCCGTCTCTGCCAAAGGGCAAGACGACTTTCCCGGTTCCATGTCATGGGCGGTCTTCGAAACCCGTATCAGAAGGGTTTGACGATAACAAGGATGACGATGACGATCATCAGAAGCGTCGGCACTTCGTTCATTATACGCCAATGACGCGCCGGCTTCGTGTTCTGGTCGGCGGCAAACCGGCGCACGGCGGCGGAGAAATAGCCGTGCACGCCCGACATCGCCACCACCAGCGCAATCTTGGCATGCAGCCATCCGCCGGAGAAGCCGAAGCCGCTCCACGCAAGCCACAGGCCGAGCACCCATGTGACCATCATCGCCGGGTTGATGATCAGCCGTAAGAGGCGCCCTTCCATGATCTTGAAGGTCTCGGACGTCTCCGATCCCGGCGCGGCATCCGCGTGATAGACGAAGAGACGCGGCAGGTAGAGCATGCCCGCCATCCAGGCGATCACCGCGATCACATGAATGGCCTTGGCCCAGAGATAAAAACCGGACGGATTGTAGAAAAACAGAAGCGCTGTCAGGGCGATAAAGATCGCCAGCGCCGCGAAAGCCCTGCCTGCAGCCTTTTTGCCGCCCGTGTCGCCCGCAGCCATCACTCGGCCTCCCGAATTCGTTTCAGCATCGCTTCCACATGCTCAACCGGCGTCTTTGGCGTGATGCCGTGGCCAAGGTTGAAGATGAACGGCCCATGCCGCAGCGCCTCCACAATGGCGTCCACGCCCTCGTGGAGCGCCTCTCCGCCGGCAATCAGCCTCAGCGGGTCCAGATTGCCCTGCACCGCCCCCTCGGCCTGCAGGCGGCGCGCTGTGCCCAGAGGAACCGTCCAGTCGAGCCCGAGTGCCGTCACGCCCGTCTCCCGGCGATAGCCCGCGTAAAGCGCGCCTGCTCCCTTCGGAAAGCCGATGATCGGTGTGTCGGGGTGCTTTTCCCGCACCTTCGCCACCATCCGCGCCACCGGCTTCACGCACCACCGCTCGAAAGAGAGCTCGTCGAGAACGCCCGCCCAGGAATCGAATATCTGCACGGCATCGGCGCCGGCATCGATCTGGCGGATGAGATAATCGGCGGAACAGTCCGCAAGGCGGTTGATCAGTGCGGAAAAGGCCTCCGGCTGCTCAAGAGCGAACATGCGGGCCGGTGCCTGGTCCGGCGTGCCATGCCCGGCAATCATGTAGGTCGCCACCGTCCAGGGCGCTCCGCAGAACCCGAGCAGTGTCGTTTCATCGGGAAGCTCCCTGCGAAGCCGCCGCACCGTCTCGTAGACCGGAGCCAGATGATCGTGAAAACCCGATGTCTCAAGCTTTGCGATACCGCTCGCATCGATGGGCGTCAGAAGCGGACCCCTGCCCTCCTCGAAGCGCAGATCGCGACCCAGCGCGTGCGGCACGACGAGAATATCGGAAAAGAGGATCGATGCATCAAAGCCGAAACGTCGGATCGGCTGCAATGTCACTTCCACTGCCAGATCGGGGTTGTAGCAGAGATCGAGAAAGCTCCCTGCCTGTTTCCGGATTTCCCGGTATTCCGGCAGATATCGTCCTGCCTGGCGCATCATCCAGACGGGAGGCGGAAACACCGTCTCGCCTCTAAGCACATCAAGGATTTTCCGCTGCCCCATCAGGCTGCTCCACAGTCAGGATTCAAAAGATAATTACAGATCTGAAGATTCTTCTGATTCTTAGACTCTGTTTGTAATGTGGATTCAAATCTGTCCACGGTTTTGCGCATCGCAAGCCCGGTCTTATTGCCGCGCCTCGTGGAAATGCACATCTTCAGAAGAGCGGGGATAATGCGGATTCAGCACGCAGATTCAATAGGCTGTAGCGATTTCGGTTGACCTCGCCCAGTGGACGGTGAAGGAAGGTTCAGGGATTGTCGATTGTTCTCCACATGGGACGATCGCAATTCACACGGGGCCTGTCTGTGGAAGAACGGGTGGAGTTATCAAAGGGTGCGGCCTCGCCATTTTTTCGGGCCCGCGTTATCAACAGGCATCCACATGGCGGGGCAAAAATCCGTGCAACAACCGCAACGCTTCTTCCATCTTCACATGATTTCTGATGCGACCGGTGAGACTCTGCTGGCCGCAGGACGCGCCGCAGCCGCGCAATACAAGGACGCGCGGGCGATCGAGCACATCTACCCGCTGATTCGAAACGAGAAGCAGCTCGCCCGTGTGCTTGACGAGGTGGAGCGCGAGCCCGGCATCGTGCTTTATACGGTGGTGGACCAGAAGCTTGCCCGTCAGGTGGATGAAAGCTGCGCTGCGCTCGGCCTGCCCTGCGTGTCGGTTCTCGAACCCGTTCTGATGGTCTTCCAGTCTTATCTGGGAACCCCCGCCGGCCGTCGGGTCGGCGCGCAGCATGTTCTGGATGCGCAGTATTTTCACCGCATCGAGGCGCTCAATTTCACCATGGAGCATGACGACGGTCAGCTTCCGCTCGATGTCGAGGAAGCGGATGTCATCCTCGTCGGCATATCCCGCACGTCCAAGACGCCGACCAGCATCTATCTGGCCAATCGTGGTGTGAAGACCGCAAACGTGCCCATCGTGCTCGACATAAAACTGCCGGAAGCGCTCGCAGCAGCGAAAAGGCCCCTGATCGTCGGACTGGTCGCCTCTGCCGAACGCATTTCGCAGATCCGCCAGAACCGGATTCTGGGATCGGTGGATGAAAACGCCTTCAACCCCTATACCGACCGCGTGACGATCTCCCGCGAGATCGCCTATGCGCGCCAGCTCTGCACACGCCATGGCTGGCCGGTAATCGATGTAACCCGCCGCTCCATCGAGGAAACCGCAGCGGCCATTCTCGCATTGTATGCGAAGGCACGAGAAAACAGAGGGTGACGACATGACCAACAGGCCCGCCATCGTCCTGGCCTCCGGCAGCGCCTTTCGCCAGAAAATGCTGCGCGATGCCGGTGTTGTCTTCCGCGTTGAACGCTCCGAGATTGACGAGCGCGCCGTGGAAAAAACACTGGAGGGCAGCGGCGCCGATCCTGAAACACTTGCCCAGATTTTGGCGGAGGCCAAGGCCGTTGACGTTTCTGAACGAGAGCCCGGTGCGGTTGTCATTGGTGCGGATCAGACGCTCTCGCTGGGTGATGAGGTGTTCCACAAGCCGGCGGACATGGAGGGTGCGCGCCGCCACCTCCTGAAACTTTCCGGTCGCACGCATCAGCTCAACAGCGCCGTGGTCATCGCCCGTGATGGCGGGGTGATCTGGCGGCATGTGGGCGTTGCCCGCCTCACCATGCGCGATCTCGATCCCGCCTTCGTCGGGCGGCACCTCTCCAATGTGGGCGAAAAGGCACTTGCGAGCGTCGGCGCCTACCAGATCGAGGGCGAAGGCATTCAGCTCTTTGAGAAGATCGAAGGCGATACATTCACCATTGTCGGCCTGCCTCTTCTGCCGCTCCTTGCTGAACTTCGTAGCTTGGGGGCCATCGATGGCTGAGATTCGCGCTTTCGTCTGTGGGCACCCGATCGCCCATTCCCGTTCGCCGCTCATTCACGGGTTTTGGCTTGCCGAGCATGGCATCGACGGCAGCTATGAAAAGCTGGACGTCGCCCCGCTGGATTTCGATGCCTTTCTTGGTGATTTGCCAGCGACTGGGTATGCCGGCGGCAATGTCACTCTGCCCCACAAGGAAGCGGCCTTTGCCGCGGTTCACCGGTGTGACGAAGCGGCGGAGATGATCGGCGCGGTCAACACGCTGTGGTTTGAATCCGGCAAACTGATTGGCGGAAACACGGATGCCTACGGTTTTGCGGCACATCTGAGCGCCGGCGCTCCCAACTGGACGAATGGCGAAACGGCGGTTGTCCTCGGCGCCGGTGGTGCGGCGCGCGCCATCATCCATGCCATTCAAAAAGCCGGCTATAAAAATATATGCGTGGTCAACCGCACGCTTGCGCGCGCGCAGGAACTGGCGGTGCGTTTCGGCACTGGCGTCAGCGCTCATGGCTGGGAAGATCTGCCCGCGCTCCTCGGCAATGCCGATCTTCTGGTCAACACGAGCGCGCTCGGCATGACCGGTCAGCCGCCGCTGGAAATTTCGCTCGATCCCCTGCCTGAACAAGCAATTGTAAGCGACATCGTCTATGCCCCGCTCAAGACAGATCTTCTCGCCGCCGCCGAGGGCCGGGGCCTCGCGTGGGTCGATGGCCTCGGCATGTTGCTGCATCAGGCTGTGCCTGGCTTCGAGCGCTGGTTCGGTGTCCGGCCGGTGGTAACGGGCGCACTGCGGGATCATGTGCTCGCGGGCGGGGATGCATCATGACCACTGTTCTTGGCCTGACCGGCTCTATCGGCATGGGAAAGTCCACCACCGGCAAAATGTTCATGGATGAAGGCGTGCCGGTTCACGATTCCGATGCTGCGGTCCATCGCCTCTATTCGGGTGCCGCCGCTCCATTGATTGCGGCGCGCTTTCCCGGAACGGTGACAGACGGCACGGTGGACAGGGCGCGCCTCGCCGAGGCGGTGCTGGGGAAACCCGAAGCTTTCAGGGCGCTGGAGGAAATTGTCCATCCGCTGGTGCGGCAGGATGCCGACACGTTCGTCGCCGAACACCGGAGAAAAGGCTCCCCCATTGTCGTGCTCGACATCCCGCTTCTTTTTGAGATCGGCGGGGAAGATCGCGTCGATCGCATTGTCGTCGTGACCGCACCGGCGGAAGAGCAGCGCAAACGGGTCCTGTCGCGTCCCGGCATGACGGAGGAGAAGTTCGCCGGGATTCTCGCGCGTCAGGTGCCCGACGCCGAAAAACGCCGGCGCGCGGACTTCATCATCGACACCGGCAAAGGCATGGAGGCTGCGCGAAAGGCGGTGAAAGCCGTGATCGACGAACTTTCCCCAGCCGAAACGGACACGCCCTGACGGTATCCTTGCGTCGCCGATCCCGGGCGCGCATGTTGGATTTGACCCGACCTCCGGAGCGGAAGAATGCGCGAAATCGTTTTTGATACGGAAACCACAGGCCTCGATTCCAACGAAGACCGGGTGATCGAGCTCGGCTGTGTCGAACTGGACAACCGCTTTCCCACCGGCCGCACGCTGCACCATTTCATCAATGCGCAGGGGCGCTCCGTTCACCCCGAAGCCCAGGCGGTTCACGGCATTTCCGATGCCGATCTGGCAGACAAACCGGTGTTTGGAGCAATTCTCGAAGAATTCCTCGAATTCATCGATGGCGCAAAGCTCGTCGCGCACAATGCCAATTTCGACATCGGCTTCATCAACGCCGAATTCGACCGGCTCGGCGTGCCGCCGGTGGACCCGGGTCTGGTCGTCGACACGCTGGCGATTGCCCGACGCAAACACCCGATGGGCCCGAATTCGCTCGATGCACTCTGTCGTCGCTATGGGATCGACAACAGCCACCGCACCAAGCACGGTGCCCTGCTCGATGCAGAACTTCTCGCCGAAGTCTATATCGAACTGATCGGTGGAAAGCAGGCCGCCCTCGGTCTTGAGATTTCCACGAGCGGTGACGATGCGGGAGGCAATACGGACCGGGCCTCGGTGACCGTTTCAGCAAGGCCGGCCCCCCTGCCTCCCCGGATCAGCGAAGCCGAGCGCGCAGCGCATGAAGCGCTGGTGGAGAAGCTTGGCGAAAAGTCACTCTGGCACACTTTTCGCGCCTGAAAACATGGGCGCGGCAGGAAGAACCCGGCTCAAATGAAACAGGGCGGCGCCCGAAAGCACCGCCCCGCCCAAAAATCCTGAAAAATCGCTGGTTCAGGAAACCTGAACCTGACCTTTTGCCTGTTCCTCGGCAACGCGCTGCTGGAACATGCGGGCAAAATCGATCGGATCGATCATCAGCGGAGGGAAGCCGCCGGCACGCGTCGTATCGGCAATGACCTGGCGGGCAAACGGGAAGAGCAGACGCGGGCACTCGATGAAGAGAACCGGCAGCATGTGCTCCTGCGGGAAACCGGCAACGCGGAAAACGCCGCCATAGACCAGCTCGACGTTGAAAAGAACCTTGCCCTCGGCCTCGGCCTTGGCATTGAGCGTCAAAACAACGTCGTAGTCCGTATCGCCGAGCGGGTTGGCGTTGACGTTGACATTGATGTTGATCGCGGGGGCTTCGGAACGGCCGCGCAGCGACTGCGGTGCACCCGGGCTTTCAAAGGAAAGATCCTTCACATACTGGGTCAGCACGTTCAGAGAGGGCTGGGCGCCGTTGCCGGCCTTTGCAGCTTCGGTCTTTTCTTCTGGTTTCTTGGCCATGCGTTTTTCCTCGAGCGTGGTTTGGCAGCCGCGCGGCTCCCCTTTAAGATTTGCCTGCTCGCTAGCATGGGCTTCGGCGCATGACAAGGCGCGGCGGGGTAGCCGCTATTCGCGGTCCGGTTTGCGCCAGGGCGAATTCTCGTCGCCGGATTCGCTGTAATCGTCCGCAGAAAGATCGATGGTCTGCGGCCCGGTATCGCGCCCATGAGGGTTTGCGTGCCGGCTTCCGGCTGATGCCGGGCCGCCCAGGATGACGATCCGGCTGCGAAGAAATTTCCAGCCTGCATCGCGGATGGCCGGCACGAAAAGGAGAAAACCGAGCGTATCGGTGATGAAACCGGGCGTGAGAAGCAGCACGCCGGCCACCATGATCATCATGCCATGCACCAGGTCACGGCCGGGCACGCCGCCCTCATTCATGGTTTCCTGAATGCGGCGTACAACCCCGAACCCCTGGATTCGCAGGAGAATGGAGCCGGCGACGGCGGTCACCAGCACGAGGCCCAGTGTGGGAAACACGCCGATCTGGCTGCCGACCATGACGAACATGGCGATCTCGGCAAGTGGAATTGCGAGAAGCAGGAAGGGAACAATCGAAAAGCGCACGAACCTGTTAGCCTTGTTGCGTGTTTGAGCGGATTCTGGCCGTTCCATGCTGGCCAGTTGGGAAAACATAGGTATTCTGACCGATAATTTGAATGATGGCTCCCTCCGTTCTATATGATTTCCAGTAAGGACGGGGTGCCGTCGCCTCTGCACATGCCCTGAGCCGGCAGGTGTTGCGGAACACAGTGGCTCGTTTGGCTGGACGTTATGGAATTTTTCGATTTCGGCACAATTTTCTTTCTGATTGCCGCTGTGGTGATCTTTTTCCAGTTGCGCAACGTGCTGGGCCGGCGCACGGGCAATGAGCGTCCGCCGTTCGACCCCTATACGGCGGGGCGCAATGCGTCCCGTAAGGAACAGTCCTCCAATGGCGAAAACGTGGTGTCCCTCCCGCGCCGCAAGGGTGCAGCGGAGCCAGACCAGACCTATGTCGATATCGACAAGGCGGCCAAGCCCGGCACCGATCTGAACAAGGGTATGCGCGCCATCCGGGATGCCGACGCATCCTTCGCTCCCAAGAGTTTCGTCGAGGGCGCGAAGATGGCCTACGAGATGATCGTAATGGCCTATGCCGATGGCGACCGCCGCACGCTGAAGAACCTGCTCTCCCGCGAGGTCTATGAGGGTTTCGTCGCTGCCATCGACGAGCGTGAGAAACGCAGCGAAAAGATTGAATCCTCCTTTGTCGGCATTGACGACATGACGATTATTGCCGCCGAGATGAAGGGCTCCGAGGCACATGTCACACTGCGCATCGTCAGTGAGCTGATTTCCGCCACGCGCGACAGCGCCGGCGAGGTGATCGACGGCGATCCGGAAACCGTCGCTGAAGTCAAGGATGTCTGGACTTTCGCGCGCGATACGCGCTCCCGCGATCCCAACTGGAAGCTCGTCGCCACGGAAGCCGAGGATTGATCCTTGTCTGGCGGAGCGTCGTGCACGGCCGCACCGCCTGCGGCGCTTTCGCCAACCCTCGAGCGGGTTTCGTTCGATAAGATTCCGGGCTGGCGGCAGGATTCGGTCCTGTCCGCCTTTCGTGCCTTTGCACGCTCGGCCGAACGAGTCGAGATAAAGCCCTATCGCTCGGGCGCTCTCGGTATCGCCCTTTCCGCATTTACCCCGGCGCACAGGGCAGCCCGCGCCATGCCGGATGCCGATGAGCGGGCGGCCCGCGCCTTCTTCGAAAATCATTTCATCCCCTGCCGCATACGGGCGGAGGATGGCGGGCCCGGCTTCGTAACCGGGTATTATGAACCGGAAGTGGAAGCCTCACGCGTCGAAACGGAGCGATTCTGCGTCCCGCTTTATAAGCGCCCGGACGATCTGGTCGATGTCGACGAGAGCAATCGGCCTCCCGGTCTCGACCCTTATTTCGCCTTCGCCAGAAAGACGGACACCGGCCTTTTGGCGTATCACGACCGCGGCGCTATCGCTCGCGGAGCCCTGGCGGGTCAAGGGCTGGAACTTGTCTGGCTCGACAACAGGGTGGATGCCTATTTCATCCACGTCCAGGGCGCAGCACGGCTGCGGCTTGAAGACGGTTCGACCATGCGTGTGACCTATGCCGCCAAATCGGGTCACCCTTTCACCGGCGCCGGCAGGGTTCTGATCGACCGTGGCGAGCTTTCGCCTGAAACGGTCACAATGCAGAGCATTCGCGCCTGGTTTTCGGAAAATCCGGACCGGATTGACGAGATTCTGTGGCAAAATCGCTCGTTTATCTTTTTTCGGGAGAGCGATGCCGGGGCCCCCGAACTCGGACCCGTGGCCGCCGCCAAGGTGCAGCTTGCACCGGGACGCTCCATAGCGGTCGACCGGCTTTTGCACACATTCGGGACTCCGTTCTTCATCGACGCGCCCGAACTCGATGCGGTCGATGGTCAGCCCTTCCGGCGTCTGATGATCGCACAGGATACGGGCTCGGCGATCACCGGGCCTGCGCGGGCCGATCTCTTCATCGGCAGTGGCGCAGCGGCAGGCGAGATCGCCGGCGTGATCCGCCACAAAGCGGATTTCTATGCTCTGGTTCCACGCGGGCTTCTGGGAGGCTGATCGATGACCAGCCACACACCGAAACGCCTGAGCATGGAAGACCGCATCCTGTGGAACCGGGTGGCGCGCACGACCGAGCCGCTGAAGGGCAAGGTGCTCGAAGACCCGCCGGAACCGACCGATGACACCATGGCCGAGTTGACCCGCCTCGTTGCGCAGGACACCGGCAGCAAGGCTCCGGCAGGCGCTTCGCAGCAGAACAACGCGCCCCCGGCGAAAGCGCATCCGACGCGGCGGATAGACAAACCCACGCACACCAAGCTCGCGCGCGGCCGGCTCGCTCTGGAGGGGCGCGTGGACCTGCACGGGCTGACCCAGTCCGAGGCGCACAGTCTCCTCCTCTCATTCCTGAGCCGCGCCCATGTCGATGGCGTGCGTCATGTGCTCGTGATCACCGGCAAGGGGGCTTCCTTCGGTAGCGATGGCGTGTTGCGGCGCGCCGTTCCGCAATGGCTTGCGACGCCGCCGTTTTCTTCGCTTGTCAGCGGGATCGACCAGGCCAGCCGCCGGCATGGCGGTGGCGGTGCATTCTATATTCGTTTGAAGCGCAGGCACGGGAGCGGGATGTGACACCGCTCGGTGAGAAAATCCGTCAGCTTCGCAGGGAGCGCGGTGTCAGCCAGAAGGAGATGGCGGCGTCCATCGGTGTAAGTGCCGCCTATCTTTCTTCGCTGGAACATGGTCGTGCGAGCCCGCCCAACTGGGCGATGATCCAGAAGATCATCGGTTACTTCAACGTGATCTGGGACGAGGCGGATGAGATGCAGCGCATTGCCGAGCTTTCCCATCCGCGCGTTGTCGTGGACACGGCCAGGCTCGCACCCGAGGCGACCGAACTCGCCAATCTTCTGGCGGCGCATATCGCTTCTATGAAGAACGCCGAGGTGACCCTGCTTCTAAAGCAGCTCCGCACCATAACCGGCGACCGTGCGACCGGGAAAAAGTAGAAAATCCTGCCGGTGTGAGCTCAGGAGTCCTGGAACAGCGCCTTCAGCTCATCCAGTTTGTCGTTCACCAGCCAGCCGTAATAGTTCTCTTCGGGAAGCTTTATCCGCTGGCCCTTTGCCCGAAGAATGCGGTTTTCGGCTGCCAGCCGCGCAGCGCGCGCTTCGGGATTACCGAGATTGTAGAGCGTTGCGGTGATGCCGGGGTTCCCGGAAATGTCAAAATCCGCAATTCGCTTGTAGGCGCTGATCGATTTTTTCACCGTCGCCGCGACATAGGCGAGCGACTTATCCGGGTCCATGATCGTCTGGTAGACTTCCTGCGGATTGTCATGGCTGATCCTTCTGAAGCCGGACACTTTGTGCACCATGTCGGTCATCTTGAGCGCTGTCAGCGGGTTGAGCTGACCGATGCCGAAGGTCTGGCCGGCGTAAAAGGGCTGGAAGAACACGGCACCGAAGCGGTCGTTCGGCCATTTCGTCCCGTCCACACTCTTGCCGCGAAACGCCTTGTCCCAAACCGCTTCACGGCAGGACCACAGGTCGTAGCTGCCCTTCTCCTTCTCGCACTCGGCGAATTCCGGCCGTTCGATGAACTGACCGACGGTCTCACCGGCATGGGAGAAGGAGAAATCGCTCTTCAGGTAGGAGACCGCCTTCACATAATAGGTTTGCAGCCGGTCATAGGCGTCCACATTGTAAGTATGTTCGCCAACAATGGCTCCCACCATATGCACGGGATCGATCTGATAGCTGGCGGAAATGGAACGGATCTTGGAAACCAGCCCGCTGTCGTTCTTCAGAAGCTGATAGACCTTGCCATATTTGGCGTCATAGGTGGTCTGTGCGGATTTGGTGCGCTTGGCTGAAACACCGGGTATGGGCGGCTGCTCGGCGTTGCGATTGCCCTCGGGCACCAGCTTTGCCGCCGCCACGGGCAATGAACCCGCGCCGACCAAGCCGACACAAATGCCGATAACCAATCGAGCCCGTGATGCCATGTCGCGCTGCTTGCGCCCCCGAGTCGTTCTTTTTTTCTGGATTGCGGGCAAATTAGGCAAAGCCTGACACCAAGTCGAGAGACATTCGCGGCCGGAGCGCGATGACGCCGCGACCGCGGCAGAGATGTCACACTTGAAAAGCCGGCTTCATTGCCCTGCCGACGCGGAGATGGCAGGGCAATGAACTCAGTCAGCGGCCGGTACCGCGACCCTAAAGTATGAAACGCGACAGGTCTGTATTCCTGGCCAGGTCGCCGACATTCTTGTCGACATATTCTGCATCTATTTTGAGCGCGCTGCCGGAGCGGTCGGGCGCATCGAACGAGATGTCGTCAAGAACCCGCTCCATCACTGTCTGTAGTCTGCGTGCGCCAATATTCTCGACCGTCGCATTGAGATCGACGGCAATGGCTGCAAGCCGGTCGATGGCGTCATCGGTGAATTCGAGCGTCACGCCCTCCGTCTCCATCAAAGCCACATACTGCTTGATGAGGCTTGCCTCGGTTTCCGTCAGGATGCGGCGGAAATCGTCCTTCTCCAGCGCCCGCAATTCAACGCGGATCGGCAGGCGGCCCTGGAGCTCGGGCAAAAGGTCCGAGGGCTTGGAAACGTGGAACGCACCAGAAGCGATGAACAGAATGTGATCGGTTTTCACCGGCCCGTATTTCGTTGCAACGGTCGTGCCTTCAACCAGCGGAAGCAGGTCGCGCTGCACGCCTTCGCGCGAGACGCCGGCCCCCACGCCGCCCTCGCGGGTGGCGATCTTGTCGATCTCGTCGAGGAAGACGATGCCGTCATTCTGCGCCGATTCCAGTGCCCGGTGGGTCACTTCGTCCTGGTCGAGCAGCTTGTCGGATTCGTCGGCGATCAACAGCTCGTAGGATTCCTTGACCGTCGTCTTGCGCTTTTTGGTCTGCTGGCCGCCCATGGCCTTCTGCAGCATGTCGTTGATGTTCAGAACGCCGATATTGGCGCCGGGCATGCCGGGAAGCTCGAAACCGGGCATGCCGCCTCCTGAATCGGAGACCTCCACCTCGATTTCCTTGTCGTCCAGCTCCCCGTTGCGCAGCTTCTGACGGAAGCTGTCCTTGGTGGCTGGGCTGGCGGTTTTGCCCACCAGCGCTTCAAGCACACGCTCTTCGGCGTTCATGTGGGCGCGGGCTCTGACATCCTCGCGCATCTTCTCGCGGGTCAGGCCGATCGACACCTCGACCAGATCACGGATGATCTGTTCCACGTCGCGGCCCACATAGCCGACCTCGGTAAATTTCGTGGCCTCAACCTTTACGAAGGGCGCGCCGGCAAGCTTGGCCAGACGCCTGGAAATCTCGGTCTTGCCGACGCCGGTGGGGCCGATCATGAGGATGTTTTTGGGCATCACCTCTTCGCGCAACTCCGGCTCGAGCTGCTGGCGGCGCCAGCGGTTGCGCAGCGCAATGGCCACGGCGCGCTTGGCGTCTTTCTGGCCGATGATGTAGCGATCGAGTTCGGAGACGATCTCGCGCGGGGAAAATGTGGTCATGTGTTCGTCTCGTGTTCTTGTCGTATTGCATGATGAGCACGCTCCCGGTGCGGCCTTCAAGATGAGGGATCGGGCGAAAGCCCGCCTTCTCATAGGCGCGCACGGCGCGGCGGTTTTCACGATCCGGGTCGATGATGATGCTGGCGTGGCCTTCATCGAGCAGCCGTTGGACCATCAGCCTGACGGCACGGCTGCCAATGCCCCTGGAAAGAAGCGCCTCTTCGCCGATGGTCAGATCCACACCCACGGCATCCTCCGGCAGTTCGCCCACCCATGGGTCCTTTTCAAGGATATCCGGGCTCCTGTTGTCGGCAACGAACCAGTACTGGATGTAACCGATGGGCTTTCCGTCGAGGCGGATCACGAAAGGCCGTGTCGTGTCCCGCCCTTCCACCATGTCACGGATATGGGCCAGTTCCGTGTCCGGATCGCCCCACCATTCGCGCACATGCGGCTGGTGGAGCCAGTCGAGAAGGAGCGGATAGTGCTCGGCCGTGACCGGGATAATGTCTATCTGGCCCGGTTCACTCGACATCGAGCGTTTCCACCACGACATTGTCATTGGTGTAGATGCAGATGGACGCGGCGATCTCCATCGCTCTGCGGGCGATCTCTTCGGCGTCCTTGTCGGTGTCGGCGAGCGCACGCGCCGCGGCGAGTGCAAAATTGCCGCCGGAACCGATGGCCATGATGCCCCCTTCCGGCTCCAGCACGTCGCCATTGCCCGTCAGCGCCAGGGTGATGTTCTTGTCGGCGACCAGCATCATCGCCTCGAGCCGGCGCAGGTAGCGGTCGGTGCGCCAGTCCTTGGCCAGCTCGACACAGGCGCGCATCAGCTGCTCGGGATACTGTTCCAGCTTGGCCTCCAGCCGCTCCAGAAGGGTGAAGGCATCGGCCGTCGCCCCGGCAAAGCCGGCAATCACATTGCCCTTGCCGATGCGCCGCACCTTGCGTGCATTGCCCTTCATCACGGTATTGCCCAGGCTGACCTGCCCGTCTCCGGCAATCACCACCCTGCCGCCCTTGCGCACAGTGACGATTGTCGTGGCGTGCATGGATTTTTCGTCGCTCATCGCACACTCCTTTTCGCGCCGCCCGATAAGGCACGGCACCGTCAGAGCGAATATGTAAGTTGAACAACGTGGAATGCAAACGCGAGAGACGAGATTGGTGAGAGTGCTTGGCGCTGCCCGAACATGCTGCTAGAAGGCTGGCCTTCACGCAGCGCAAAGGGAAAGACCATGGCTTCCAGCAAGACGCGCACCGCCGAAATCAGCCGCAAGACCAACGAGACGGCCATTGCCGTCAAAGTGGATATCGACGGCGAAGGCCGCTTTGAGATGGCCACCGGCGTGGGCTTTTTCGACCATATGCTGGAACAGCTTTCCCGCCATTCGCTGATCGACATGACGGTAAAGGCCGATGGCGATCTGCACATCGACGATCACCACACGGTCGAGGACTGCGGTATTGCTCTGGGCAAGGCCATCTCGGAGGCGCTGGGCGAGCGGCGCGGCATCACGCGCTATGCCTCGCTCGACCTTGCCATGGATGAATGCCTGACACGCGCCGCAATTGATGTTTCCGGCCGCCCCTTTCTCGTCTGGGACGTGGACTTTCCAACCCAGAAGATCGGCACGTTCGACACCGAGCTGGTGCGCGAATTCTTTCAGGCGCTGGCGCAGAATGCCGGCATCACCCTGCACGTGACCAACCATTACGGTGCCAACAGCCACCACATCGCCGAGACCTGCTTCAAGGCGGTGGCGCGTGTGTTGCGCACGGCCTGCGAGGCCGACCCGCGCCAGGGCAACGCGGTGCCCTCCACCAAGGGCAGCTTGAAGGGATAGGCCGATGGCAAGCTATGTGGTGATGGAGCCGCCCGAGGGTGATGTGGAACAGGCAGTCCTCATACGCGACGGCTTTGCTTTTCTGGCTTTCATCATGCCGTTTCTGTGGTTTCTCTGGCATCGCATGTGGCTGGAGGCGCTGGCCGCCCTTGCCGCTGCGCTCGTCATCGGCGCGCTTGGGACACTGGAAGGCTGGTCCGTAACGGCAACGGTGGCATCGCTCTGTCTGTCGTTCTTCCTCGCGCTGGAGGCACGCAATCTGCGTGTTGCCATGCTTGAGAGGCGCGGCTGGCGCGAATGGGGTGTTGTCGATGCCGCAGGCCGCGACGAGGCCGAAACCCGGTTCATGGCCGGCCTCCTCTCCGACAAGGCGGAAGCCGGGAACGAAACCCCGCTCCCTGCCCTTAACGAAAGACCGGCACCGGCGAGAGGTCCGGGCCGTGCCAGCGAGCCGGCGCTTGGTCTCTTCACATATCCTGGAGCGCGCTGACCATGAAGGTTGCGATCATCGATTACGGTTCGGGCAATCTGCGCTCGGCCGCAAAGGCCTTCGAGCGTGCCGCACGTGAAAACGGCATCGCGGCCGAGATCGCCGTGACGGCGGACGCCGATGCCGTCCGCATCGCCGACCGCATCGTTCTGCCGGGTGTCGGTGCCTATGCCGACTGCCGGCGGGGGCTCGATGCGGTGCCGGGCATGGTCGAGGCGATCACGGATGTCGCCATCCATCAGGCGCGGCCCTTTCTCGGCATCTGCGTCGGTATGCAGCTCATGAGCGAACGCGGGCTGGAGAAGACGGTCACGGAAGGGCTCGGCTGGATTGCCGGAGATGTGGTCGAGATGACCCCGTCCGACCCGAAACTGAAGATCCCGCAGATCGGCTGGAACACGATTCACGTGAAACATTCGCACCCGATCTTCGCGGGGATCCCCACTGGAGCGGACGGTTTGCACGCCTATTTCGTGCATTCCTATCACTTCGCCGCGCGCAACGAGGCCGAGATTCTCGCCACCGCAGACTATGGCGGGCCGATCACCGCAACGGTCGCGCGGGACAATCTGGTGGGCACGCAGTTCCACCCGGAAAAGAGCCAGGCGCTTGGCCTGGCCCTGATCGCCAATTTCCTGCGCTGGAGGCCATGATGAGCGAAGCGGACAAAAAAGGTTACTGGGTCGCGCAGGTCGAGATCGCCGACCTCGAGGGCTACAGGAAATACATCGAAGCCAACGCTGCGGCCTTCGAGAAATACGGCGCAAAATTTCTGGTGCGGGGCGGGCAGTCGGTTGCGCCGGAGGAACCGACGGGCGACCGTCAGGTGGTCATCGAGTTCGCGTCCTATGAGCAGGCGCTCGCCTGCTACCACTCGCCGGAATACCAGCATGCGATCACATTCCGGCAACCCGTTTCGAAAGCCAGGCTCAGCATCATCGAAGGCGTCTGACACATGATCCTTTTTCCCGCCATCGACCTGAAAGACGGCCAGTGCGTTCGGCTCAAACTGGGCGACATGGACGAGGCGACGGTCTACAACACCGACCCCGCCGCGCAGGCCCGCAGCTTTGAAGAGCAGGGCTTCGAATGGCTGCATGTGGTTGACCTGAATGGCGCTTTCGCCGGCGCGAGCGTCAATGGCGATGCCGTCGAGGCGATCCTGAAAGCGACGAAAAACCCGGTACAGCTTGGCGGCGGCATCCGCACGCTCGCCCATATCGAGGCCTGGCTCGACAAGGGCCTGTCGCGCGTGATCCTCGGCACCGTGGCGGTGCGCGATCCCGATCTGGTGAAGGAAGCCTGCAGGGCGTTTCCGGGCAGGATCGCCGTCGGCATTGATGCGCGCGGCGGCAAGGTGGCCGTGGAAGGCTGGGCGGAAACCTCCGATCTTTCAGCCATCGAACTGGCCCGCCGGTTCGAAGGCGCGGGCGTCGCGGCCATCATCTACACTGATATCGACCGCGACGGTGTTCTGACCGGGATCAACTGGGAATCGACCATCGAGCTGGCTGATGCCGTTTCCATCCCCGTAATCGCCTCGGGCGGCCTCGCCTCCCTCGCCGACATTGTGCGCATGACCATGCCCGACGCGACCAAACTGGAAGGCGCAATCTCCGGCCGCGCGCTTTATGACGGGCGGATTGATCCCGCAGAGGCGTTGAGAATTCTGCAGAAGAACGGATAGAAGTCATTTTCTCAGCAAAAAGAATCACTTGCTTTAATTTCCATAAGCGATTGGAATCGCTCCTGTTTTCTTGACATTTTTGGGCGATGCCCTATATTGAGGTTAAATGGATTGGGGTTTCCCGGTCGGCGTCGGGCCTTGGAGTAATCCGAGGCCTTTCGCTTTTATGGCACGATGATGCCCTGGCTCGGTCGACTGTAACGTCGACCTCGATGGAGTTTGCCGCGGATCAATTCAAACGCCCGGTTTTTCTGATTTTTCCGGAAAATGCTTAATCCAATCGGGCGCGCGGTCAGATCGGCGATCTGCATTCCCGTCGAATTGGCCTTCTTGTCGCAGAAGACAATCTCAAATCGGTCCAGTGGAAGGGAAAGATCGTTTTGGCCAGACACGATCCGGCGAAACTCGAGCTCCAGTTCTCCGTCTTCCTTGGCGCCGCGCTTTTCGAAAATGAAGTAGGCTCGCTTGCCAAATTGTCCATTTCGTTTCAGAAAACCGCACACATGCTGGAGACTGATGCGAAGGGAGATGGCGTAGGGATTCTCGGGAAAGAGATCCAGCTTCAGGTCCGGCTTGTAAATCACGGTGCTGAAGATTTTGAACGGCGCATTGGTGAGGCAGTCGGAAAGGTCGTCAAGAAAACTTTCCCTGACAACACGGTCGGTCAATATCCGGAAAGCGCCATTCTGTTTGCGGATGTCGTGCTCGTGAAGAATGATTGCATCGTGTCCGAAATATCGGAATTTCAGGGCCTGAAAACGGGGAACGATGCGGCTGCAATAGGTGGTTTTCTTGAAACCACAAAGAGATAAAGAAAATACGGGATAGGCTGGATCGATGGATCTCAGGGAGTGATCGCCACTCTCATCGGCATAGAATATGTATTCGCTGTCAGCAGATCAAGAATCCATCTGACAAGGCTAATGGAACTTAAAGTTGTGTGTAAAGTGAACAAATGACCCTCAAAGCCCGCGTTATTCCCTGTCTCGATGTGAAGGACGGCCGCGTCGTCAAAGGCGTCAATTTCGTCGATCTGATCGATGCCGGCGATCCGGTGGAAGCGGCGAAGGCCTATGACGCCGCCGGGGCGGACGAGCTCTGCTTCCTCGACATCACCGCCTCCAGCGACAATCGCGACACGATCTTCGACGTCGTGGCGCGCACCGCCGAGCAGTGCTTCATGCCACTCACCGTGGGTGGCGGCGTGCGCGAGGTTTCCGACATCCGCAAACTCCTGCTCGCCGGGGCCGACAAGGTGTCGATCAACACGGCGGCCGTGAAGGACCCGGAACTGGTGGCGCGCGCGGCCGACAAGTTCGGCGATCAGTGCATCGTCGTGGCGATAGACGCCAAGCAGGTGTCGGGCGAAGGCGAACCGCTGCGCTGGGAAATCTTCACCCACGGCGGGCGCACGCCGACCGGCATCGATGCTGTCGAGTTCGCCCGAAAGGTAGTGGATCTCGGTGCCGGCGAAATCCTGCTCACCTCGATGGATCGCGATGGCACGAAGGCGGGCTACAACATCCCGCTGACCCGCGCCGTGGCCGACGCGGTGCGTGCGCCGGTGATCGCTTCCGGCGGCGTCGGTACGCTCGATCACCTCGTCGAAGGCGTGCGCGAGGGCCATGCCAGTGCCGTTCTGGCCGCGTCGATCTTTCATTTCGGCACCTACACGATCGGCGAGGCCAAGGCATATATGGCATCGGCGGGCATTCCCATGCGGCTCGACCCCGCACAGACCCCGGAGCAGGCATGAGCCAGTTCGACCTCACCCGTCTCGAAGCCATCATCGCCGAGCGTGCGCGCTCGGGCGATGAAAACTCCTGGACCGCAAGGCTGTTTGCAAAGGGCACGCCCAAGGCAGCGCAGAAGCTCGGCGAAGAAGCCGTTGAAACGGTGATCGCCGCCGTCTCGCGTGACAGGCAGGAACTGATTTCCGAAAGTGCCGATCTTCTTTATCATTGGCTCGTGGTCCTGGCGCTCGAAGGCATTTCGCTCGACGAGGTGATGGAAGAGCTTGAGCGCCGCACCGCACGTTCGGGCGTTGAGGAGAAGGCATCCCGAAAGGGATAGATCGTTTTTGCGCAGGATGGCATCATCGACGCATGACCGAGATTACAAAGACAACCATGGCGGCAAGGAAGGGGGCCGCGAACTTCATGGACCAGCTTGTCTCAGGGGAGAAGTACTCCCCCTATCGCATTTTCAGCGCCGAGAAATGGGCGAAGTTTCGCGCCGATACGCCGCTCACGCTGACCGAGGACGAGGTTCGGCGGCTGCGTTCGCTGAACGACCCGGTCGATCTGGAGGAGGTGCGCCGGATCTATCTTTCCATGTCGCGCCTGCTCTCGGCCCACGTGGAAGCCACGCAACTCCTGTTCCGGCAGAGGCAGGTGTTTTTCGATTCGGAAGACGTGGTCAAATCCCCCTTCATCATTGGCATCGCCGGTTCGGTGGCCGTCGGCAAATCGACCACGGCGCGCGTTTTGCAGGAACTCCTCACCCGCTGGCCATCCAGCCCCAAGGTCGATCTGGTGACGACCGATGGTTTCCTCTATCCGAACGAGATCCTGCGGCGCGAAAATCTGATGGAACGGAAGGGCTTTCCCGAAAGCTACGATGTCGGGGCCGTCCTGCGGTTTCTTTCGGCCATCAAGGCCGCCGTGCCAAATGTCCAGGCGCCGCTTTATTCTCATTTGACCTACGATGTTCTGCCGGGTGAGTTCCGCACAATCGACCGGCCGGATATTCTGATCTTCGAGGGCATCAACGTCCTGCAGACGCGCGATCTTCCGCAGGATGGGGCAGCCGTCCCCGTGGTGTCGGATTTCTTTGATTTCTCCATCTATATCGACGCGCCGGAAGATCTGATCCATCAATGGTATGTGGACCGTTTCATGCGGCTTCGCGAAACGGCGTTCCAGAATCCGGAATCCTTTTTCCACCGCTATGCCGCACTGAAGCCCAACGCCGCGCTCGCCATTGCCGAGCAGCTCTGGGAGAACATCAATCTGAAGAATCTGCGCGAAAACATTCTGCCGACCAGGCCGCGCGCCGATCTGATCCTGCGCAAGGGTGCCAACCATCTGACAGAAGAGGTCGCGCTCAGGAAGCTGTAACCCGGCGCAGCGTGAGATTGATGCGTCCGGGCGCTGAAAGCAGTGTCGAGGTGCCCGGATAGATGCGGTCGACGCCGTGAAAGGCCAGCCGCCCTGCCCCGCCGAGCACCACCACATCGCCGGACTGAAGTTTGACGGAAACGGTTCTGTCGCCGCGTTTTGTGCCGCCGACGCGAAAGAGGCACGTGTCTCCAAGCGATACGGAAACCACCGGTGCTAAGAAGGCTTCTTCGTCGCGGTCCTGATGAAGGCCCATTTTGGCCGCTTCGGTGTAGTGATTGACAAGGCAGGCTTCGGGCGGAGCGGGAAAATCCGCCACCTCGTCCCAAAGCGCGAGCAGCCGTGCCGGAATGGGCGGCCAGGGTTTTCCGGTCACGGGATGCATCGCCTGATAGCGGTAGCCGCGCTCCTTGTCCGTAACCCAGCCGAGCGCGCCGCAATTGGTCATGCGCACGCTCATCTCCCTGCCGGTGCGGGGCATTGCAGGTACAAACAGCGGTGCCTCGCGCACCACGGCGCGAATGTCCGCCACCAGCGCTTCCTGGGCTGCGCGATCGAGATAACCCGGTAGATGGCGCACGCCTTCGGTCAGGTTCGGCAACAGGGTCTCCTTGCGTCGAACACGGCGCATGATGCGCCGTTGCATTGATGGAGTGCGTGGTTCGACAAGCTCACCATGAGGGGCGGGATTGGCTGCAAACCCCTCCATCATGTTCATGAACAGGCTTGCCCGATACCGCCTTCCTCATGGTGAGCTTGTCGAACCACGCACCACGCAGACAGCCTCGCGCAGAAAGCTTACACCCGCAAAAAAGAGAACGGCGACCCGAAAGCCGCCGTCTCCTGTCAGATCATGACAGTTGCGATCACGCCTCGGCGAGATCGGGAATGCGCAGCACCTGGCCGGGGTAAATCTTGTCCGGATCGTCGAGCATCGGCTTGTTGGCTTCGAAGATCACGGTGTATTTCGCACCCTTGCCCTTGCCGTAATTGGCCTCGGCGATCTTCCAGAGATTGTCGCCCTTTTTCACGGTATAGAAAACCGGCGCCTTCGCTGCCGCCGCCGCGACCTTCAGCTCGCCGGCCTCCACCTTGGAAATGCCGAGCGTGTTGCCGACGGCAACAACGGCCTTTTCGAAAGCCGACTGGTCAGCGACTTCGCCCTTGAGAACGACCTTGTCACCTTCCACGACCACATCAACCTTGTCGGTTCCGAGCTTGTGGGAATCGAGTTCCTTCTTCAGTTCGTCCGCTGCCGGGGGTTCCTCGTCCACCACGCCGAGCTTCTTGCCGACGGATTTGACGAAATCGAAAATGCCCATGGGTAAGGTCTCCAGTTAGAATTGGGATATTTGACGTGTAACGCCTCGGGATTTCAACCGCAAAACAGTTGCTGGGCATAAGTTACCGTAGCGGCGCGTCGCCCTTTCAATGCCCGTCTCAGTCGAAGCTGACCTTGCCGCGCATCTTCTTGACGGATGAGCGGCCGGCCTTTGCCTTCAGCCGCCGCTCAATGGCGGAGCGGGACGGCTTTGTCTTCCTGCGTGGCTTGGGTGGCGGTTCGGCGGCGCGCGAAAGCAGTTCGGCAAGCCGGTCTCGGGCGTCGGCGCGGTTCATCTCCTGAGTGCGGAAACGCCCGGCCTCGATCACGATATCGCCGTCCTTGGTGGCGCGGCTGCCTGCCAGGGCAAGCGCTCTTTCGCGCACACGTTCGGGCAGGCCGCGTGCCGCCCGCGCATTGAACCGCAGTTGCACGGCGGTCGCCACCTTGTTGACGTTCTGCCCGCCGGGACCGGAGGAACGGATGAACTGTTCCTGCAACTCGTCCTCGAAGACGGTAACGCCACTCCTGATGTTGAGGTCGCCCTCGGCCATTGCTCCTGTCCGTTCACATGAAAAGGCCCGGTCGTGAACCGGGCCTGAAAATGCGCATTCAGCGGCAGGGATGCAAGCCTGATGTCATTCGGCCGCTTCCGCCATATGCGGCGCTGCTGCGCGGACGCTGGCATCCACATGCGTTTCGAATTTTTCGAAATTGTCGACGAACATGCCGACGAGGCGGCGGGCCTGAGCGTCATAGGCGGCCTTGTCGGCCCAGGTGGAACGCGGATCAAGCACGCCTGCATCAATGCCCGGCACCGCAACGGGAACGGCAAAGCCGAAATGCGGATCCGTGCGGAACTCCACATCGTTGAGCCCGCCGCTCAGCGCCGCGTTCAGAAGGCCGCGCGTCACCTTGATGGGCATGCGGCTGCCGACACCATAGGCCCCGCCGGTCCAGCCGGTGTTGACCAGCCAGCAGTCGACACCGTGACGGGCGATCAGGTCGCGCAGCAGGTTTCCGTATTCCGAGGGATGGCGCGGCATGAAGGGGGCGCCGAAACAGGTGGAGAAGGTCGCTTCCGGTTCGGTCACGCCCTTTTCCGTGCCGGCCACCTTGGCGGTGTAGCCCGACAGGAAGTGATACATGGCCTGCGCCGGTGTGAGCCTGGCGATGGGCGGCAGAACGCCGAACGCGTCGGCCGTCAGCATGATGATGTTGCTCGGATGGCCGCTACGGCCGGTCTCGCTTGCATTCGGGATGAAGTGCAGGGGATAGGCGCAGCGCGTGTTCTCCGTCAGGCTGCCATCGTCGAAATCCGGCCGGCTCTGGTCATCGAGTACGACGTTCTCGAGAACCGTGCCGAAACGGCGGGTGGTGGCGAAGATTTCCGGCTCGGCCTCTTCGGACAGCCTGATCGTCTTTGCGTAGCAGCCGCCCTCGAAGTTGAAGAGACCGGTCTCGCCCCAGCCATGCTCGTCGTCGCCGATCAGCGTGCGCGACGGATCGGCAGAAAGCGTGGTCTTGCCGGTGCCCGACAGACCGAAGAAGACGGCGGCATCGCCATCCGGTCCGACATTGGCCGAGCAGTGCATCGGCATGACGCCCTTTGCCGGCAGAATGTAGTTGAGCGCGGTGAAGACCGACTTTTTCATCTCGCCCGCATAGGAAGTGCCCCCGATCAGCACGATCCTGCGGGTCAGGTCCACGGCGATGACGGTTTCGGTGCGGCAGCCGTGGCGCTCGGGATCGGCGCGGAAGGACGGCAGGTCGATGATCGTCATCTCCGGCACGAAGGAGGCGAGCGCTTCCACCTCGGGCCGCAGGAGCAGGTTGCGGATGAACAGAGAATGCCATGCATATTCCGTGATGACGCGCACGGACAGGCTGTTTTCGGGATCCGCCCCGCCCACAAGGTCCTGCACGAAAAGATCGCGGTCAGCGGCCTGCCTGACGAAATCTGCGTGAAGCGCGTCGAAATGCTCTGCCGACATGGGCTTGTTGTTGTCCCACCACACGGCATCCTCGGTGTCGGTGGTGCGCACGACGAACTTGTCCCTGGCGGAGCGGCCCGTGTGCTGGCCGGTCTCGGCCACCAGCGCGCCGTCGGCGGTGAGTTTTGCCTCTCCGCGGCGGATCGCCTCCTCATAGAGCGCAGCCGGCTGAAAATTATAAAAGACGGCGCCCGTCGTTTTCAGACCATTGCTGTCGATCCCGCAAGCCGGGTTGCGCATGCCGGTTTCGTTCATCGTAACCACCAGATTTCCCTTGAGATGCCTGTCTCCGCAGGCGATCTCAGCTGAAAACACAAATAAGCGTGGGATTTCAAACCATTAATCGATTTAAATTTTTTAAAATCGTTTAAATCGTTTAAATCGGGTTGGATTCGGCCAATATTTGCACAGCTTCGCAGCGTCGGGAGGTGTCATGAGAAGCACCCGTGTGACACAGGCTGCTTTATATGCCACATTTTGTACCCAATTTGTCCTGCAACTGCGCAACCGATCGATGCAGATAGGGACGATATGCCCATGAGGGAGCCGCTGGATATGGCAACAATCGCGCTTGTCGATGACGACCGCAACATTCTCACCTCCGTTTCCATCGCACTGGAGTCGGAAGGCTATCGGGTCGAGACCTACACCGACGGCGTTTCGGCGCTCGAAGGGCTGGGCGCGCGGCCGCCGAACCTGGCGATCCTGGACATCAAGATGCCGCGCATGGATGGCATGGAACTGCTGCGCCGGCTGCGCCAGAAGAGCGATGTGCCGGTGATCTTCCTGACCTCCAAGGACGACGAGATCGACGAACTCTTCGGCCTCAAGATGGGTGCTGACGATTTTGTGCGCAAACCCTTCTCGCAGCGTCTTCTGGTCGAGCGTGTCCGGGCGGTTCTGCGCCGTGCGAGCAATCGCGAGATCGCTGCCAAGGCGCCGGGCAAGCAGTCGCAGTCGCTGGAGCGCGGGCAGCTTGTGATGGATCAGGAGCGCCACACCTGCACCTGGAAGGGGCAGCCGGTGACGCTCACCGTCACGGAATTCCTGATCCTGCATTCGCTGGCGCAGCGTCCGGGCGTGGTCAAAAGCCGCGATGCGCTGATGGATTCCGCCTATGACGAGCAGGTCTATGTGGACGACCGCACGATCGACAGCCATATCAAGCGCCTGCGCAAGAAGTTCAAGGCGGTTGACGGCGAGTTCGACATGATCGAAACGCTGTATGGCGTCGGCTATCGCTTCCGAGAGATCTAGCATTTTGCAGTCAGGTGGAGTCACCTGACGTCCGCATAAATGCGGAAAGACAGATAGAGCGGAGCGGCGTTTCCATGAAACGGTGAACCGCGCTTGGGTCAGGACCCTGGGGTCGTCCCGGAATTGCAGTAGCCCGGCGCGTGTGCCGGCAAGACAGTAGCGATGAGTGCAGAAACGGAAAAGACGGAGCGGCGGTCCGCGAGGGCCGCGCGTTCAGTGGGCCAGCCCTTTCTGGGCCGGCTTGCCGTGCCCCTGCGCCGTCTTTTCGGCCATTATGTCTTTTCCAGCCTGACGCGGCGCATCCTGTTCCTGAACCTCGCCGGTCTCGGCGTTCTGGTTGTCGGTGTTCTTTATCTGAACGAGTTCCGCGAAGAGCTGATCAGCGCCCGCGTGGAAAGCCTGATGACGCAGGGCGAGATCATTGCCGGCGCCATTGCCAGCTCCGCCGAGGTGGAGACCGACTCCATCCTTGTGGATCCCGACAAGCTGCTCGAGCTGCAGGCGGGACAGAGCCTGCCGCCGCGGGGCGACCAGCTGGAAAGCCTGGACTTTCCGATCAACCCCGAGCGCGTGGCTCCTCTCCTGCGAAGGCTCATACCGCAGACCCGGACACGCGCCCGCATCTATGATCCAGACGCCAATCTTCTGCTTGATTCCCAGTATCTGGGGCAGGTGCTCCGCTATGAACTGCCCTCCATCGAGGATGAAGATGCGAGCCTTTTCGATCAGGTCTGGCAACGGCTGAGGGAAATTTTCCGCCGCCGGGACCTGCCTGTCTACAGGGAGCAGCCGGGAGGCAGCGGTGTGGCCTATCCGGAAGTGATGAAGGCGCTCACCGGCACGACCAACTATGTTGTGCGCATCAGCGAGCAGGGTGAGCAGATCGTTTCCGTCGCCGTGCCTGTCCAGCGCTTCCGCGCCGTGCTCGGCGTGCTTCTCCTGTCGACCCAGGGCGGCGACATCGACAAGATCGTTGCAGCCGAGCGCAAGGCGATTCTGCGCGTGTTTGCCGTCGCAGCGCTGGTGACGGCCATTCTCTCGCTGCTGCTTGCCTCGACAATCGCCAACCCGTTGCGGCGCCTCTCGGCGGCGGCGGTGCGCGTGCGCCGTGGCGCGCGTTCGCGTGAGGAGATCCCCGACTTCTCCCATCGTCAGGACGAGATCGGCAATCTGTCCGCGGCCCTGCGCGACATGACGAAGGCGCTTTATGCACGCATCGACGCCATCGAGAGCTTTGCCGCCGACGTGGCGCATGAGCTGAAGAACCCGCTGACCTCGCTCGGCAGCGCCGTGGAAACGCTGCCGCTCGCCAGGGATGAGCGCTCGCGCGAGCGGCTTCTGGAAATCATCCAGCACGATGTCAGGCGCCTGGACCGCCTGATCACCGACATTTCCGATGCATCGCGCCTCGATGCGGAGCTTTCGCGCGAGGACGCGGGCCGCGTGGAGCTGAAGCAGTTCGTTGGCGATCTGGTGGGTGCGATCCGCGAGGCCGGTTCGTCCAAGAAGCCGGTTGAGATCACGTTCACAGCCGGCGGAAAAGACGAAGCGGTCACGCCCTATTTCATTCAGGGTCATGACCTGCGGCTCGGGCAGGTGATCACCAATCTGATCGAGAACGCCCGCTCCTTCGTGCCGGAGAAGACCGGACGGATCGATGTGCGCCTCGCGCGCGCCGGCAAGCGCATCATCCTCACGGTTGAGGACAATGGGCCTGGAATCCGAGTGGAGAACATCGATCGCATCTTCGAACGGTTCTACACGGATCGTCCGGCAGGTGAGGCGTTCGGCCAGAATTCCGGCCTTGGCCTCTCCATCAGCCGCCAGATCATCGAGGCCCATGGCGGCACGTTGACAGCGGAGAACATCGCCGGGGCGAAGCCCGGTGACCTCAAGGGTGCCCGGTTCATTGTCTCGTTGCCGGCCGAGGCCTGACCGCCATGCACAACCGCCACGCCACTGCCATCGTTGTTGCGGGCACCGGCATTCTGATCGAGGGCGAGTCGGGCACCGGCAAGACGATGCTTGCGTTTGAGGCGCTCGCCTTCTTCCGGGCAGCAGGCGTCTTCGCCGCCTTCGTGTCAGACGATCAGGTATACCTCTCCGCACGCAGCGGGCGCCTGATCGTGCGCACACCCGATCCCATCGCGGGATTGGCCGAAGCGCGCGGTCTGGGGCCGGCGAAGCTCGAACACGTGCCTGCCGCCGTCATCGACCTCGCCATACGTCTGGTCGACGAAGAAGAGGCGCCGCGCTTCTCCGAAGGGGCGGAGATCGAACACGAGGGCATTGCGTTACCGTGCGTGGTATTGCCGCAACGGCAGGCACGAAGGGCGGTCCACGCCATCGCTGCAATCCTTCAATTGCCGCCTTTTGGGCCCGCTCGCACCCCCGTTTGAACTTTATTTAGGCGAATCGCCGCAGTTTTGGGCTTGTCAACGGCCTGTGCGTTGACAAGATAGCGCTCTTGCCGCGAGGCGGGACGGGACTGGGGCGTCTTGGGATCTGTCTCTGCAAGGGTGGACCGGAAAGGTCCGAACGCTAAGTGAAGAAAAACCGGATAAACGGGCAGACCCGTGAAGCCAGTGGATGGAGTGAAAGCGTGACAGGCTCGAGCGAAAAACCAAGCCTTCGGATGATGTGCCGATGATCGGGCTCGTCTTGGTGACGCATGGCCAGCTGGCCGAGGAGTTCCGCCACGCCGTGGAACATGTGGTAGGCCATCAGGAAAACCTGGAAACGGTTTCCATCGGCGCCGAGGACGACATGGAGCAGCGCCGCCGCGATATCGTCGATGCGGTGGCCCGGGCCGACACCGGCGCGGGCGTGATCATTCTCACCGACATGTTCGGTGGCACGCCGTCGAACCTTGCCATCTCGGTGATGGATGCGGGCCGTGTCGAGGTCATTGCGGGGGTCAACCTGCCCATGCTGATCAAGCTTTCTTCCGCACGCGCCAATGACGACATGGCGCAGGCGCTCGAGGAGGCACAGGCGGCCGGCCGCAAATACATCAATGTCGCAAGTCAGGTTCTGAGCGGAAAATGAGTGTGGCCCAGGCAAACGAAGTCTCAAACAGCACACCCGCTCCCGAGAGGCTGAAGCGCGAATTCAGCATCGTCAACCAGCGCGGCCTGCATGCACGCGCCTCTGCAAAGTTTGTGCAGACGGTGGAAAATCACGACGCCGATGTCGAGGTCGAGAAGGATGGCATTACCGTCGGCGGAACCTCCATCATGGGTCTGATGATGCTTGCCGCCAGCCCGGGCTGCAAGATCCGCGTGAGCGCCAGCGGGCGGGAAGCAGAAGCGCTTCTCGATGCGTTGCAGACCCTGATTGCCGATCGCTTCGGCGAAGAGTGCTGAGGCCACCCCGGCTGCTTCACATGCACGAATAAAGATTTCTTTATATCCATTGTGAGCTGCGCCATGATCTGGTAGTCAGATGCCAGCCTTCGCGCCCGGCCTGCTGCCTGTGGCGCCCGAATTCATGAAAATCGGAGAGTACGCCAATGAGCGCTGACAAGGATTTTGTGGTCGCCGACATTTCCCTGGCCGACTGGGGACGCAAGGAAATCGAGATCGCCGAAACGGAAATGCCGGGCCTGATGGCCTGCCGCGAGGAGTTTGGCAAGGAGCAGCCGCTCAAGGGCGCGCGCATCTCCGGCTCGCTGCACATGACGATCCAGACCGCCGTTCTGATCGAAACGCTGAAGGCACTCGGCGCGGATGTGCGCTGGGCCTCCTGCAACATCTTCTCCACGCAGGATCACGCTGCAGCGGCCATCGCCGAGAGCGGCACGCCGGTCTTCGCCGTCAAGGGCGAGACGCTCGAGGAGTACTGGACCTACACGGACCAGATCTTCCAGTGGACGGATGGCGAACCCTCCAACATGATCCTCGACGATGGCGGCGACGCCACCATGTATATCCTCATCGGTGCCCGCGCCGAGGCCGGCGAGGATGTCCTGTCCAACCCGGGCAGCGAGGAAGAGGAAGTCCTGTTTGCGCAGATCAAGAAGCGCATGGCGGCAACGCCGGGCTTCTTCGCGCGCCAGAAGGAAGCCATCAAGGGCGTGACGGAAGAGACAACCACGGGTGTGAACCGTCTTTACCAGCTTCAGAAGAAGGGCCTTCTCCCCTTCCCGGCAATCAACGTCAACGATTCCGTGACCAAGTCGAAGTTCGACAACAAGTATGGCTGCAAGGAATCGCTGGTCGATGGCATCCGCCGCGCCACCGACGTGATGATGGCCGGCAAGGTGGCGGTGGTCTGCGGCTATGGCGATGTGGGCAAGGGCTCGGCCCAGTCGCTCGCCGGTGCCGGTGCCCGCGTTAAGGTGACCGAAGTCGATCCGATCTGCGCCCTGCAGGCCGCCATGGACGGTTTCGAGGTCGTTACGCTGGATGATGCCGCCCCGGCTGCCGACATCGTGATCACCACGACCGGCAACAAGGACGTCATCACTCTCGATCACATGCGCAAGATGAAAGACATGGCGATCGTCGGCAATATCGGTCATTTCGACAATGAGATTCAGGTTGCAGCCCTGCGCAATCTCAAATGGACGAACATCAAGCCGCAGGTGGACATGATCACCTTCCCGGACAACAAGCGGATGATCCTCCTGTCCGAAGGCCGTCTTCTCAATCTCGGCAACGCCACGGGCCACCCGAGCTTCGTCATGTCTGCGTCCTTCACCAACCAGGTTCTGGCGCAGATCGAGCTTTTTGTGCGTGGCGAGCAGTACAAGAACGAGGTCTATGTCCTGCCGAAGCATCTCGACGAGAAGGTCGCGCGCCTGCATCTCGACAAGCTGGGCGCTCAACTGACCACCCTGTCGGAAGAACAGGCCTCCTATATCGGCGTTACGCCGCAGGGGCCGTTCAAGCCGGAACACTACCGCTATTAAGTAGAATTAACCAAGACACAAGATATTGATACCGGGCCATTGACTTTTGGCCCGGTATTATTTTTGTCACGCGTCCTTCTTCACGGCGATTCGCTCACGCGGTACAGTGCTGTGATTCGCGAGGCGGCTGACCTTCCGGGCTATGAGCCTGGCGAAAGGAAGGGGCGGTCTTGCCAGATCATGCGGCGGAGAAGGAACAGGACATGCCGGGGCTGGACCCGCTGAGCGGCGGATCTACGGGCCCTAGGGGCCGACAGCGCAAAGCGGGCATCATGCGGGGACTGGTGCGGTTTCTGACGCTGACGACAAGCGTGGCAGTGCCATCCGTGGCGGCCGCGCAGACCACTGCACAGCTTGCACCGGGCATTTCCGTCACGGCTGTCGATGTCATCCAGCTCGCGGTTTTCGCAGGTGTCATGGGCGCCGCCTTTCTTTCCGCCATCTGGCTGATCCGGCAGCGCGCCCGCATCGCTTCTGAAAATCTCGAACTGCGCGCGCGCATCGCCGAGCTGAGCGGCGCTCTTGGCCGCTCCGAGGCCCTTCTCAATCTCAAGGATCAGCGGGCAGTGGTCTGGGATGGCGGATCGGACAGGCCGGCGATTGTCGGCGATCTTCCGCCCGGCTGCGGCGCCCCGGACGAACGCTCGGCATTTCTCGCCTTTGGGCGCTGGATGATGCCGCGCTCGGCTTCAGCGCTTGACCGCGCACTCGCCACGTTGCGCGAAACCGGCGAGAATTTCGATCTGACCATTGAAACCCGCTCCGGCACAATGCTCGAGGCACAGGGGCGAAAATCCGCCCAGCATACGGTGCTGCGCTTCGTTTCGCTCACCGGCGTGCGTGAAGAGCATGCGCGGCTTCAGCTCGAGCAGGGTAATCTTTTGTCGGAACGCGCGACGCTGCTGGGGTTGATCGACGCGCTCGACATGCCGTTCTGGCTGCGCGACAAGGCCGGCCAGCTCGCATGGGTGAACCGTGCGTTCACGGGCGCGGTGGATGCGCCCACCGGCGATGCGGTTCTGCGCGAACAGCTCGAATTCCTGCCCATGTCGGCGCGCGAGGAAATCACGAACCGGCATCGGGAAGCTAATGAGGTCTTCCGGCAATCGCTTTCGGCGGTCGTTCGGGGCGAGCGGCGGGTTTTTGCGGTCACGGACTATGCGGGCATGCATGGGTCTGCGGGCATCGCGGCGGATGTCAGCGAAGTGGAATCGATCCGCCGGGAGTATCAGAGCACGGTCCAGAGCCACTCCGACACGCTCGACCAGCTTACCACGGCGGTGGCGATCTTCGACGAGAACCAGAAGCTGCGCTTCTTCAACCAGTCGTTCCAGAAGCTGTGGGATCTCGACACCCCTTTCCTCGAAAGCAGACCCGACAACGCCCTGTTGCTCGACCGGCTGCGCAGCGAAGGCACGCTGGCCGAACAGCCCGAGTGGCGGCGCTGGAAGGAAGGGCTCCTGTCCGCCTATCGCAGCATGAAGCCGCAGGAGCACTGGTGGCACCTGCCTGACGGGCGCACCATCCGCGTGATCGCCAATCCGCAGCCCAAGGGCGGTGTGACCTGGGTGTTCGAGAACCTGACGGAAAAATTTGATCTGGAAAGCCGCTACAATGCGGCAATGCGGGTGCAGGGCGAAACGCTCGACAATCTCACCGAAGGTGTTGCGGTGTTCGGCCCGGATGGACGTCTGCGCCTTTCCAACCCCGCCTTCCAGCGCATCTGGAACCTGCCGGACCAGCTCGTCACGCCCGAAGCGCACATCGCCGATATCCGCGCGGTGTGCGATCCGCTCGCCAAGGACAGTCCATGGCGCGGCTTCGTTGCCTCCGTTACGGGTTTCGATGACGAGCGGCGCAGCCAGCATGGCCAGGTGGAACTTTCAAATGGCTCGGTATTGAGCCACGCCACAATCCCGCTGCCCAACGGTCAGGTGATGATCACCTTTGTCGACATGACCGACAGCGTGAACGTGGAACGCGCGCTGAAAGAGAAGAACGACGCGCTGCAGAAGGCCGACAAGCTGAAGAACGATTTTGTTCAGCACGTTTCCTACGAGCTGCGTTCGCCGCTGACCAACATTATCGGCTTTACCGAACTCCTGAACCTTCCGGAGACGGGGCCGCTGAATCAGAAGCAGCGTGAATATGTGGATCACATCGGGTCGTCTTCTTCCGTGCTTCTCACCGTGGTGAACGACATTCTCGATCTGGCGACGGTCGATGCCGGCATCATGGAACTGGAGATCGGCGAGGTGCGGGTCGGCGACATGGTGGAGGCGGCGGCCGGGCTCATCTCGGAACGTCTGCGCGAACACCAGATTCGCCTCGATGTGCAGATGGATGATGCCACGCTCGTTTTCCATGCGGACGAAAACCGCGTGCGGCAGGTTCTGTTCAACCTGCTCTCCAACGCAGCCAATTACGCACCCGAGCATGGCACGATCCGCCTCTCCGCTCGGCAATATAACGATGCGGTCGAATTCCGCGTCCATGATGACGGACCCGGCATGGCGCCTGATGTGCTCGAAACGATCTTCAAACGCTTCGAGCCGCATGTTAATGGCGGGCGCAGGCGTGGTGCGGGCCTTGGCCTCTCCATCGTCAAGAGTTTCGTCGAGCTGCATGGAGGCTCGGTTCACATCGACACGGGCGAAGGGCGCGGAACCACGGTAACCTGCCGTTTCCCCTCCGCGCCGACACAGGCGCGGGTCGCCGCAGAGTAGCCAAACCGTATGACAGCACGCGTTCTGGAACGCTTCCTGCCGGATGAAGACGCAACCACGCTTTTCGGCGAGGACATCGCCGTGGCGTTGCGGCCTGGAGATATCCTTGCCCTGAAGGGCGATCTCGGTGCCGGCAAGACGACCCTCGCCCGCTCCATCATCCGCGCCCTGGCCGGCGATGCGGAACTCGATGTTCCAAGCCCCACCTTCACGCTGGTGCAAAGCTACGACGCGCGCATTCCCGTTCATCATTTCGATCTCTACCGGCTGGGCGACCCAGACGAGCTGGAAGAGCTCGGCCTTTTCGAGGCGGCAGAAGATGGCGTTGCGCTTGTCGAATGGCCGGAACGCGCAGGCGAGCGTTTTGCCGATGCGATCCGCATTGAGCTTCACGACAGCGGTGAAGGCCGGCTTGCGGTGATCGCCGGGCCGGAGGAGGCAATGCTTCGGCTGGAGCGCAGCTTCGCCATCCGTGATTTTCTCAACAACGCCGGAGAACTGCGCGCCCATCGCGCCTTCCTTCTGGGCGATGCCTCGCTGCGGGCCTATGAGACCGTGACCACGCGGCTTGGCGCCCGCCGCATCCTGATGAACGCGCCCGAGCGGCGCGACGAGCCGCTGCTTGCCTGCGGGCGGCCCTATAGCCAGGTCGCCCACCTGGCGCAGTCGGTCGCCGCTTCCGTGGCGATGGCAAACGCCATTCGCGGGCGCGGCTTCTCGGCCTACGAGGTCTATGCGCAGGATCTGGAAACAGGGCTTCTCCTGACCGAACATCTCGGCGAGACACCGTTTCTTTCGCCCGAAGGCGAGCCGGTCACTGAGCGCTATGTGGAGGCGGCGCGCCTCCTCGCAGCCCTTCACCGCGACGCATGGCCAAAAGAGATGCCGGTCAACGATCAGCTTGTTCATGAACTGCCGCCCTATGACCGCGAGGCGCTTGGCATCGAGGTTAGCCTCCTGACCGACTGGTACATGCCCTTCATGGCCGGGCGCCCCGCAAACGATGCGGAACGCGCGGGCTATATGGAGCGCTGGGACCGGCTGTTCGCGCGCCTTGAGCATTTCGAGAAAAATCTCGTCCTGCGCGATTTTCATTCGCCAAACCTGATCTGGCGTGCCGAGCGCGAAGGGTTCGACCGGCTGGGGCTGATCGATTTGCAGGATGCGGTGTGTGGGCCAGCGGCCTATGACGTCGCTTCGCTGGCGCTCGATGCCCGCGTGACCATGCCCGAAGAGTTGGAACGCGCCGTCGTGGAAGCCTATTGCGCCGCCCGGGCCGAGCAGGGGCCGTTTGATCGCGAAGCGTTCGACGAGGCCTATGCGATCTGCGCCACGCAGCGCAATTCCAAGCTGCTTGGCACCTTCGTGCGGCTGGAGCAGCGCGACCATAAGCCTTTTTACATCAAGCACCTGCCGCGCATCCGCGCCTATCTTCGCCGTGCAATGCGCCATCCCGTGCTGGACGAGCTGCGCACATTCTATGAAGAGGCCGGCTTCCTGAGCGGAGACGAGGCATGAGCGGAACGGTCCCGACAAAGGCGATGGTGCTCGCCGCCGGGCTCGGCAAGCGCATGCGCCCCATCACCGACACCATGCCCAAACCGCTGGTGAAGGTCGCGGGGCGGACGCTGATCGACCGGGCGCTCGACATGCTGGAAGGCGCGGGCGTCGAGACGGCCGTGGTGAACGTGCATTACCGCGCCGACCAAATGGAAGCTCATCTGGCAGGCCGCATCGCGCCGAAGATCGTCATCTCCAATGAGCGCGATCAACTCATGGACTCGGCCGGCGGCATCATTCGCGCCCTGCCGCACCTGGGAAACGCGCCCTTCTTCATTCTCAACGCCGACACGTTCTGGCTCGAAGCTGGCACGTCCAACCTCGAGCGCATGGCCCTTGCCTGGGAGCCTGAGACCATGGATATTCTCCTCATGGTTGCGGACACCGAACAGGCGACAGGTCATTCCGGCTCGACCGATTACCGAATGGATGAGGATGGCCGCCTCACCCGTGATCGCGGCGTGGAGGGCGGTGTCATCTATGCCGGCGCGATCGTGCTGCACCCGCGCATCTTTGCCGGTGCCGGCAACGAACCCCAGTCTCTCAATTCCTATTTCGATGCAGCCGAGGCCACGGGCCGGCTTTTCGGTATGAGGATGGACGGCGCGTGGATCACCGTCGGCACGCCGGACGCCATCGCCCCCGCCGAAGCGGTGGTGGCGATGCACGCCGAGAAGAGCGATGTTGGCTGAAGATAGAAGCCGCGTCTTTTCCATCCCCCCCGGCGTCGGCTTTCTGGAGACGCTTGTCGAAGCTCTGTTCGGTGGAAAGCTCGTGCCGGGTTTTCGGCACACGGGCGATCCGCTGGCGCTGGCCGATGTCACCATCTATCTGCCAACCCGCCGCGCCGCCCGCGCCCTGCGCGATGTCCTGCTTCGAAAGCTCGATGGTCAATCCGCCATCCTGCCCGTCATCCGCCCGCTGGGCGAGTTCGATGAGGAGGCCGCGCTGTTCGATACGGAGGGTGCCACCGCGCTCGATCTCGCCCCGCCGATAGAGGCGCTGGATCGCATCCTGTTGCTGGCACCGCTCGTGCAGGCGTGGAAGGCGCGGCTGCCCGGCCACGTGGCCGCACTCTTCGAGGAAGGCGTTGTGGTGCCGGCTTCGGCGTCGGATTCCATCTGGCTCGCGCGCGATCTGGCCGGCCTGATGGACGAGATCGAAACCGAGGAAGCCGACTGGACAAAGCTCGCCAGCCTCGCGCCTGATGCGCTGGCGCACTGGTGGCAGGTGACGCTCGAATTTCTGCAGATAGTCACCGCCCATTGGCCGAAACTGCTCGAAGAATTCGACCGCTCCAACCCCGCCGCACACCGCAACGCCATGCTGGCAGCAGAAGCCGCACGCCTCAAGGCCCATGCGCACAAAGGCCCGGTCATCGCTGCCGGCTCCACCGGCTCCATTCCCGCGACGGCCCGGTTGCTGGCGACAATCGCCGGGCTGGCAAACGGTGCCGTGGTCTTGCCGGGCCTCGACACGCGGCTCGACGCGCGTGCCTGGGAGGCGGTGGGCGATGCGGACGAGCCATCCGCCTTCGGCCATCCGCAGGCAGGGTTGAAGAAACTGCTTTCCGCCATGGGCATCACGCGCGACGAGGTGGTCGAGCTTGGCGAGCCTGCCCCGCCGCTTGCCCTGCGCCGCGCCTTGGTCAGCGAAACGCTGCGTCCTGCCGAAACCACGGATGCCTGGCTTGAAAATCAGGCGCTGGCAGCCGATGCGACAGAAGGGGACGCGCTTTCCGGCGTGACTTTGGTGGAGACCGCAAACGAGCGTGAGGAAGCGCTCTCGATTGCCGTTGCGCTGCGCCTAGCCTTGACCGACGAAAACGCAACGGCAGCACTCGTCACACCCGATCGCGGTCTGGCGCGTCGTGTCGCGGTGGAGCTGCGTCGCTTCGGCATCGAGGCCGATGATTCCGGCGGCACGCCGCTCGCCGACACCCCGCCGGCAACGCTGGCCCGGCTGCTGCTCGAAACCGTGTTCCGCCCCGGCGAACCCATCGCCATGGTCGCCCTCCTCAAGCACCCATTGCTCCGGCTGGGGCTGAAGCGCGCCAGCGTGCGCCGCGCCGCCGAGACCATCGAGCTAGTGGCGCTGCGCGGCGGCACGGGTCGGCCAGACATCGCCACGCTCGATGCGCTCTTTGAAACACGCTGGGAAGCGATCGAACGCGACACGCGCAAACCCTTCTGGTTCCCGCGCGTCAACGACGCCGCACTGGCCGAGGCGCGCGTCGTGCTCGGTGCTCTGGTCGAGGCGCTGCGCCCACTGGCCGCCCTGCGCGGGCAATCGGGCATCGGCGTGCCCGAGATGGCGCGCAAGACAGTCGAAGTTCTCGAAGCACTCGGCCGGTCCGAAGACGGCAGCCTCACCAACTACTATGACGGCGAGCGCGGGCAGGCCATGGCCGCCTTCCTGCGCGGTCTGGTGGGTTCGCAGACGACCCTGCCCTTCGATGCCGCCGAATGGCCGGCGGTCTTTGCCGCGCTCATCGCCACCGAAGTGGTGAAACCCACCATGGGCGCCGACAGGCGAGTCGCCATCTGGGGCACGCTCGAAGCGCGGCTTCTGCATGTCGACACGATGGTGCTGGGCGGCATGAACGAGGACACCTGGCCTGCCATCCCCTCCTCCGACCGCTTCATGTCGCGCCTGATGAAGGCCGAGCTTTCGCTGGAACCGCCGGAACGCCGGATCGGCCAGGCCGCGCATGATTTCATGATGGCGATGGGCACGAGGAATGTGGTGCTGACACGCGCCGCCCGCGCCGGCGATGCACCTGCGGTCGCGTCGCGCTGGCTGCAGCGCATTCTCGCCTTCGCTGGCGAGGAAACGACGAAGACAATGCGCGCGCGGGGCCGGGAGCTGATCGCATGGGCGCGTCTTCTGGACGACAGGCCGGACGAGGATTTCGCCCCCCGGCCCGAGCCCGCGCCGCCGGTCGAGGCGCGCCCCACGCGCTTCTCCATCACCGAGATCGAGACTCTCCGGCGCGATCCCTATGCCGTCTATGCAAAACGCATTCTGGCGCTTGTCGCGCTCGACCCGCTGATCCGCGATCCGGGTGCCGCAGAACGCGGCAATCTCTTCCACGATGTTCTGGAGCGCTTCATCAAGGAGGTGGAAGACCCGACTGCTCCCGACGCGCTCGACAGGCTGATCGCCATTGGCCGCCAGCTTTTTGCCGAGGCCGGTCTACCGCAGGATGTGGCAACGGTCTGGTGGCCACGCTTCGAGCGCACGGCGGCTTCCGTCATCGAGTGGGAACGCGCTCGCGCCGAAGGCATCGCAAGGCGCCATGCAGAAATCCGCGCCTCGGCCATCGAGGTGGCAAAGCTCGGACTCACCCTTTCAGGCCGCGCCGACCGCATCGACATCCGCGCCGATGGCAGCGCCGAGATCCTCGATTACAAGACCGGCGCCTCGCCATCGCGCCGGCAGGCGCACACGCTTCTCTCGCCACAGCTTGCGTTGGAAGCGGCGCTGCTTCAGCGCGGCGCCTTCGCCGATATCGGCCCGGCAGAGCCCGGCGACCTCGCCTATGTGCGGCTCAAGGCCAATGGCGAGGTCGTGCCTGAATCCATCCTTCGCATGAAGGACAGCGACAAGACCGCGCCCGGCATGGCCGAAGAGGCATGGGAACGGCTGGGGCAGCTTCTCGCCCATTATCACAAGCCTGAGACGGGCTATCGCTCACGCGTCCTGCCCTTCCGCGAGGGCGATGTGGATGGCGACTACGATCATCTGGCGCGTGTGCTCGAATGGTCTGCCGGTGGCGATGCAGGCGAAAGCGGAGGGGACGAATGAAAAAGTTCTCCTTCATCCCCGAGGATACGATCCAGGCGCAGTCGCTTGCAGCCGACCCCGCCACATCGGCCTGGGTTTCGGCCAATGCGGGCTCCGGCAAGACCCATGTGTTGGCCCAGCGCGTGATCCGGCTTCTGCTTCAGGGGGCCGACCCTTCGAAGATCCTCTGCCTCACCTACACGCGCGCTGCCGCTGCCAACATGGCCAACCGCGTCTTCCGCGATCTCGCCGGCTGGAGCCTCCTGCCCGATGAAGCGCTGTCCGATGTGATCGCAGAGATGGAGGGCAAGGCGCCCAGCCGTGAAAAGCTTGCCCGCGCGCGGCGGCTTTTTGCCCGCGCGCTGGAAACGCCGGGCGGTCTGAAAATCCAGACGATCCACGCCTTCTGCGAGGCGATCCTGCACCAGTTCCCGCTGGAGGCAAACATTGCCGGCCATTTCGAGCTGCTCGACACGCAGATGGAGGAGGCGCTTCTCGCCGAAGCGCGGCGCGATCTCCTGTCCGGTGCGGCCGGCGAGGATGGCGCGCTGGCAGAAGCCTTTGCCGAGGTGCTGGAGCGCGGCGGCGAGAGCGGCTTGCAGGAGCTCTTGTCGGAGATCATCGCCCGCCGCGACGGCTTGCGCACCTTTATCGATGAAATCGGCAACGACCCGGTTCCCTACAGCGCCCTGTTCGAGGAGTTCGATTTCGCAGCCAATGACACCGCAGCATCGATTGCCGCCTCCATCTGGCCGCTTCCGGGCTTCGATGCCGGCGCGTTTCGTGCCTTCGTGGCCGAGGCGGAGGCCGTCGACGCCAAAACGGTTTTGAAGAGCATCGTGCCCGATGCCAGCCGCGCCTTCGAGGAGGCGGACCCGCTGCGAAGGCTCGACCATCTGCGCAAGGGCTTTTTGAAGGCCGATGGCGGCGTCTATGGCGAGACCACGTTCAAAAAGGCGCTGCGCACCGCCCTGCCCGACATTGTGGAGCGCTATGGCGAGGCGGCGGAGGCAATCCGCGATGCGGTCGACCGCGTGGCGCTTTTCCGCATGCTGGAGGCAACGCGTGCGGCCCTTGTCATCGCCGATGGCATGATCGCCCGCTATGAGCGGCTGAAGCGCGCGCGCGGCTTTCTCGATTTCAACGATCTCATCATGCGCACCATCCGGCTTCTGGCGCGTGCCGATGCCGGACCGTGGGTGCAGTACAAGCTCGACAAGGGCATCGACCACGTGCTGATCGACGAGGCGCAGGACACGAGCCCCGAGCAATGGCAGATCGTGCGCCTTTTGGCGGAAGAGTTCTTTGCCGGCGAAGGTGCGCGCGAAGGCCTCATGCGCACCATCTTCGCGGTGGGCGATGAAAAGCAGTCCATCTATTCGTTTCAGGGAGCGGAGCCTGCGGCCTTCGGCGAAAGCGGTCGCGCTTTTGAGAAAAAGGTGCGCGAGGTCGAGCGCCGTTTCGAGCGTCTGCGCCTGCGCTATTCCTTCCGCTCCACCGAGGATGTGCTGCGCGCCGCCGATCTCGTGTTCTCGAAGGCCGATGTGGCGCAGGGGCTGACGCATGATCCCGAGCCGATCGAGCATCTGGCGGTTCGCGCGGGCCAGCCCGGCTATGTGGAAGTCTGGTCGCCCATTGCACCGGTCGCGGTGGATGAGCCGGAAGACTGGACGGAGGCCATCGACCATGCCTCCGCACCCGCCGTGCGGCTGGCCGAAACCATCGCGCAGACGGTCGAGGACTGGATCCGCAATGGCGAGATCATCGAAGGCACCGGCAAGCGCCTCACCGCTGGCGATGTGCTCGTGCTCGTGCGCAAGCGCGACCGGTTCGTGCACGCGCTCTCGCGCAGCCTGAAAAACCGCCACATCGATGTGGCCGGTGCGGACCGCCTGCGGCTCACCGCACACATCGCCGTGCAGGATCTGATCGCGCTTGGCCGCTTCCTTCTTCAGCCGCATGATGACCTGTCTCTGGCAGCGGTGCTGAAAAGCCCCCTCTTCGGCATGGATGAGGAACGCCTCTTCCGCCTTGCCTGGAACCGCGGGCGCGCCGTTCCGCTGTTCGATGCCATGCGCGCGCAGGCGCTTGAAGATCCGGCAGTGGCCGGCATGGTCGAGACCCTGCAGAACTGGCAGAACGAAGCGGCTTTCAAGCCGGCTTTCGAATTCTATGCCAGCCTTCTTACGGGCACGCGCGAGCGGGAGGGCGCGCGTCGGCTTTTCGTTGCCCGGCTTGGCCATGAGGCAAACGACATTCTCGACGAGTTCCTCTCCTTCGCACTGGCCGGCGAGCGCGCGGGGCTCAACGGGCTCGAAGCGCTCCTTTCGGCGCTTGAAGGGCAGGCGCCCGAAATCAAGCGCGAAATGGACCAGACGCGCGACGAGCTGCGCATCATGACGGTCCATGCCGCCAAGGGTCTTGAGGCTCCGGTGGTTTTCCTGGTCGATCCGGGCAGTGCGCCCTTCGTCTCCCAGCATCTGCCCAAGCTCATGCCCTTTGCGCCGCGTGGCGAAGGCTGGCAGGGCAAGGGCTTTCTCTGGCGCGCCGGCAAGGATGTTTCCAACACGGTGGCCGCGCGTTTCGAGGCTGATGCGAAGGTCAAGGCGGAGGAAGAATACCGCCGGCTCCTCTATGTGGGCATGACGCGGGCCGAGGACCGGCTGATCGTCTGCGGTTATCATGGCCAGCGTGAGCCACAGGAACTGACCTGGCTCAATGTCGTGCGTGCGGCCCTTTCCGGGGCCGACCGGGTGGAGGAGCGGGCGAGCCCCGCAATCTGCGCTCCGGTTTACCGCTACCGTGTGAGTGATGCGCCGGCGGTAAAGCCCGAAGCGGAGCGGCCCGCAGAAACCCGCTCCGAAACCGCGCTTCCCGAAGCCCTGCTCACCCCGCCGCCCATGCCGGTCGACCTGCCACGCCCGCTTTCGCCGTCACGCGCTGGCGCCCTGATCGAAGCTGATTACGAGCCGGTCCCCTCACCCCTTTCTCCCGTTCTCGACGAGGCACGCAAGCCGGGCTTTGCCATCCAGCGCGGTCTGGCCGTGCACAGGCTTCTGCAATTGCTGCCCGAGTGCCCGCAGGAGGAGCGTGAGGCCGCAGCGGGCCGCTATCTCGATCGTGTGGGCGGCACTTGGAGCAGCGAAGAGCGGGAGGCAGTCTGGCACTCGGTTCGCGCGATCCTCGAGGACACGCGCTTCGCTGCGATCTTCGCGCCCGGGTCCCGCGCCGAGGTCTCGGTCATGGGCGAACTCACGCTTGGCAAGCGCCGCCACGCCGTCTCCGGCAAGATCGACCGCTTGGCCGTCACCGATGATGCGGTGCTGATCGTCGATTACAAGACCAACCGCCCCGCGCCAAAATCGCTGGAAGAAGCACCCGCCCCCTATGTCGCGCAGCTTGCGCTCTATGCGGAGCTCCTGAAACCGCTTTATCCCGGGCGCAGGATCGAGGCTGCGCTTCTGTTTACCGAAACGCCGGTGCTGCTGCCGGTTCCCGCCGAACGTCTGGCAGACGCGCTTGAACGACTCACGCGGGCGTGACACAACAGAGCTTGACGCGACCCCGCGCCACCACCACATGTGGTGTGATCGATTTGCCGATAAGGAGAATTCCCATGGCCACCGTGAAGGCGGACAAGAACAATTTCCAGTCCGATGTGCTGCAGGCATCCGAGCCCGTGGTTGTCGACTTCTGGGCCGAGTGGTGCGGCCCGTGCAAGATGATCGCGCCCGCGCTGGACGAGATCGCCGCCGAGCTCGGTGGCAAGGTCAAGATCGCCAAGGTGAACATTGACGAGAACCCGGAACTGGCCGCGCAGTATGGCGTGCGCTCGATCCCTACCCTCATGATGTTCAAGGGCGGCGAAGTGGCCGACATGAAGGTCGGCGCCGCACCCAAGACGGCGCTTTCAGCCTGGATCAACGGCGCCGTTGCCTAAAACGTCGCCTGCAGAGACATGAAAAACCCGGCCTCGCGCCGGGTTTCAGACTGCTGACAAACCCCTGGCATTTGCCGGGGGTTTTTGATTCACTGGGTCATGTTGAAGACACCGGCCCCCGAACAGACAGCGCTCGAGATG
>NZ_JBWKMB010000025.1:0-57401 GCF_056431025.1 Nitratireductor lacus
CGCAGGCACTCGACACTGGGCTATCTGAGCCCCGTGGAGTTCGAGGAGCGAGCTATGTTAGCTTAACCTCGTGTCCGAAAAACCGGCAGCAGGCCATAATGGAGGGCTATAGCGTAGACATAGTTCTCATCATCACCCGGTGCGGCGCGCCAGATACCGCCGATTACCCTCCGCAGTACACCATAGCCACCGAACCTACGCCCGCGCGAGGAACGGGAGACAGCGCCTGTATAAGAAGCGCAGAAACGGCGGGAGCGGACCTGGAAGTGCGTTGACTTACTTTAATCATCCATTATTTATACGATGTATAATTTGGAGGCTTAAATGATCACCGGACACGTATTCATCGCCACGAGCCTCGATGGCTTTATTGCCCGTGAAAACGGGGATATCGATTGGTTACTCGAGCACGATCAAGCGGGGGAGGATTATGGGTACGATGACTTCATTCGGGATATCGACGTCATTGTGATGGGGCGGGGCACCTACGAAGCGGTCCGGAGCATGGGCGCGTGGTTTTATACCCGGCCGGTACTGGTTCTGTCGGAACGGCTTGCGCGAGAAGAGGTGCCAAACGAGCTCCGCGGAAAGGTTCGCTTTTCGGACAAGTCTCCCGGAAGCGCGATGGCGATGCTGACGTCCGAGGGCGCTCGACGCGCCTATGTGGATGGCGGGCGTATCATTCAATCGTTCCTCGAACGCAACATGATCAGTGACATGGTGATCACGAGAGTGCCGATCCTGCTCGGTACTGGGCGCCCTCTTTTTGGCGGCGGTCGTCGCGATGTGGCCCTTGCGCATAAGGGCACAAGGTCCTTTCCTTCTGGATTGGTCCAGTCTCAATACGAAGTCATAAAATGACGGCAAGGGGGCGAGGTCGGCCACCAGCGGGCGGAATGCCGGTTTCGCCGGAGAGCATTCTTTCCGAGGCTTTGGGCATACTCGATGCCGACGGTCTCGACGGCCTGAGCATGCGCGCATTGGCAACACGTGTGGGCATTAATCCCATGACAATCTATCACCACTTCAAGGATCGAGATGGACTTATCAAGGCGCTTGCTGAACTTGTATATGCGGACGTCGCGGCGCCTGAAACGGGCGAAGCGCTTGCGCGAGTCCACAGTCTCCTCACAGCTTACTACTCGAAAGTTGTTCTCTATCCAGATTTGACCTTGGCCATATTTGCGCGGCCAGCGATTTTCCCCGATCATGCCTTGAGGATCACCAACGAGCTGACCCGCTTGTTGAGTGAGCGCAACAACGCCGTTCGCTGGACGCACATACTGGTCGACTACACGCATGGTGCAGCTCTCGCCGTGGCGAGCCAGGACGGAAACGAAAGGCGCCGGCGCTCACATGAAATCATGCTCAACGAGTATGAAATCGGACTTGCAGAACTGCTGGAGGCGTTTGGGAATTCTCCCGATCGCCGTAGCGCATAGATCGAGCGCATCAGCCTTCGAGATGACCGGTGCAAGCGATTCCCGAATGCAGTGGACTGCGCGCAAAAGCGTGAGCGGACGGAAACGCCGCTCCACTCTGTCCGTCCGTTTTCCGCAATTACGCGGATGTCAGGTGGTTCCACCTGACCGCAAGATATTCGTGCGGGTCGTCGATGGTGCGATGGCGCGCGCCTGCCAAAGCCATCGCCTTAAAGCTGCCGACATCGGCTGCGTCGCAGAGCAGCAGCGGCGATCCTCTAACGTGCAATCTGGCAAAACGCACGGCTGTTTCTTTGCTGCTCATGTCGCATTCTCCTCCTGCAGCATTTCCAGTGCCGGATGCATTCCGCGCCATCATTTTCGGATCAGTTCGAAGTCGGGAACCTGCGCGCTCAATGCGTCAAGAAAGTCGCCTGCCTCAAACACTGCGCCCGGAGCCCGGGCGCCGCTGCCGCGGCTTCTTCCGTCCAGCAGACGCTCGACGGCTTCGCAGATCAACGGTGCGGAAAAGGCGTAGATATCGCGGCCCCGTGCCGCAATCCGGCGCGTTTCGCCGCCCTTTCGGATAGCAGCGTCTATGGTGAATTGCTGCGGTGAACGGCCGGTTTCGTCGGTGGCCTTCGGGGCCGGGGTCGCGGCGTCACGGACATCGCGCAGCGCAGTCCGGTTCAGAAAGGAATGCAACTCGCGCGGCCGTAGATGGCGGGTAATGACGGGAATTTCGGAAAAGGGCAGCGCGACGACGTTCTGTCGGCCGAACGGCTCAGGAAAGTCCATTTCGAGATCGTCTGCGGCGGGTACGAGCGGCACCAGGCTGCCGTTTGAAACGACCAGCCGCTGCGCCGTGTTGCGCTCGCCCGTGATCCGCGTGCCTTTGGTCGGATGCCAGGTGTCGAGGGCGATGGCGATGCGAATGTCGTCCACATCCGTCCAGCCTCCGGCGGCAGCGGTCACCAGCAGATCGCCAAAACCGCCATAGAACCCCATTGCGGGAAGAATGAGCACACCCGCATTGCGCGCCGCTTCGTCGAAGGTCTCAAAAGTCGCCATTGCGCTCGGCTGCTCCGCGGTCACATCCAGATAATGCGCACCCGCACGAATGGCCGCTGCCGCGACAGGCCCTGCCGTATCCAGGAAAGGACCCGCGCAGTTGATCACCGCGTCCACGCCGGCAAAGGCGCGGTCGAGCGAGGCGTCGTCGTCGATGCCGGCTTCACGTATATCGACCTCTGGACCGAAGACGCCTTCCTGCTGGAGCGTCGCGGCACTTCGCACGACGGCCATTGGCGCGATGCCCCGCCGCGTCAGCTCCGCCATCACGAAACGGCCCGTATGACCGCCCGCCCCGAAAACGGCCACCGCCTTCGCCTGACCGCCCTTCACCGTATTTTCCTCAACGGTTTCCACTTGCCTGATCATTTTCCCGCTCCACGCTACAGACCTGTTTGTATCGACACAGTACGTACAGGTCTGTAGCGCGTCAAGCGCGATTGTGTTAGGGTCCTCTCGATGGAGGTGCCCGAATGGCGAAAACAGGCAGCAGCGTACCCGAAACGATAGCAGTAAACGGCACGGATGTCCGTGAACGGGTGCTGGAAACAGCCTCGAAGCTTTTTTATGCGCGCGGTGTCCACGCGGTCGGGGTCGATCTCGTTGTGGCGGAAGCCGGGGTCGCCAAGACCAGCCTCTACCGGCATTTCCGCACCAAGGATGATCTGATCGCCGCCTTCCTCAGACGCGAAGACGAAGACTTCTGGAGCACCTGGGACGCGGTGGCGCACGAAAACGCTGCAGATCCGGCCGCTGAACTGGATGCGCATCTTGCCTGGATCGGCGAACGCGCCGGTCGGCCGAATTACCGCGGCTGCCCGCAGATCAATGTCGCCGCCGAGTTTCCGCAAGCCGATCATCCGGCACGCAAGGTCGCGCACGATCACAAGGCGGAAATGCGCCGCCGCCTGACTGTCCTCGCCGAACGCCTTGGAGCAGGAAAGCCGGAAGAGCTCGGCGGACAGCTCGCCGTGCTCATCAACGGCGCTTTCGTCAGCTCCGGAATGCTCGATGGCCGGGAAGCGATCCCCCTATTGCAGCACATGGCGCGGGCACTGGTGGCCGCGAGCTGCGCATAGGTAGAAAGGACGAGGGCGACTTCCATTCCGTGCAGCTTTCGGCGATAGCGGGGGATGCTGCACACGCTTTCCCGACGCTTCGTCAGCGCTCACGCGGCCATGTGACATGCATGTCGTCGATGACATAGGCATGGGCATGGCGGTGGCCGTGCCCGGCGTCGGCAAGATGGGGATGATCTTCTGGAAGGTCGTCATGGGTGTGCTCGATGACCACCGGGTCGTCGGCCGGCCAGATCGCCAGGGCGATGCCGATGGCGATGGCGGCCACGGCGGCAAGGATGACCGCGGTGAACGGCAGGCCAAGCGCTGCACCCGCCCAGCCGGCAAGCGGATAGGCGATCAGCCAGCAGGCATGCGAGAGCGCGAACTGTGCCGCGAACAGCGCCGGGCGGTCCTCTGGATTGGCCGAACGCCTGAGAAGCCTGCCCGAAGGCGTCTGCGCGGTCGAGTACCCGATGCCAAGCACAAACCACAGCGGGAGCATCCAGCCATAGCCGGGCAGCACCGCAGCCAAGACTGTGCCGGCGGCCAGGAGCGAAGCCCCTGTCAGCATTGCAGTGCGGTCCGGCACGGTGTCCAGAAGCCGCGGCAGCGCCAGCGCCGCCGCCATCGAACCGCCGCCGAATGCCGCAAGCGCCAGCGCCGTCGCCTGGTTGTCGAGGCCGAAGGCGGCCTGCACATAGACCACCGTGTTGACGATCACCAGTGCACCTGCCGAGGCGACGGCAAGGTTGACCGCGAGAAGCCCGCGCAGGCGCGGCGTTGCCAGATAAATACGGATGCCGCGCGTCGTGCGGTCGTAGATGCCGCGCGGCCGGGCAGGCTTCGGGCTCGGCAGCGCCACCGACACGACAAGCGCGGCCGAGGCGAGAAACCCTATCACAGTTCCGGCGAACAGGCTGTGAAAGGTGATGAAGGAGAGCAGCGCCGCCGCCAGCATCGGGCTCACCACACTTTCCAGATCATAGGCGAGACGCGAAAGGGAAAGCGCGCGCGTATACGCTTTCTCATCCGGAAGGATATCTGGAATCGTGGCCTGGAAGGTGGGCGTGAAGGCCGCTGAGGCCGATTGCAGCATGAAGATCAGGATATAAACCTGCCAGATTTCCGTGACGAAGGGCAGAAACACCGCGACGCCGGCGCGCACCAGGTCGAGCACCACCAGCATGGCGCGGCGCGGCACCCTTTCTGCGAACGCCGAAGCGATGGGCGCAACGCCCACATAGGCGATCATCTTGATCGCCAGCGCCGTGCCCAGAACGGCGCCTGCGTTCTCGCCGGCCAGATCGAAGGCGAGCAGACCGAGGGCCACCGTCGCAAGGCCGGTTCCCACCAGTGCGATGATCTGGGCAGCGAAGAGATGACGGTAGGTGCGGTTTTTAAGGATTGCCAGCATCAAAGATACTTCGCTATTTCCCTGAATTCATCGATCGACTGCCGCCGCTCGCGCGTCATGGGGCCGACCACCGCCTCCAGACAATGATCGAGATGATCCTGAATCAGCGTCTTCTTTGCCTGGGCGATGGCCTTTTCGACGGCATGGAGCTGCTGGGCGATGTCGAGGCAGGGCCTGCCGGCTTCGATCATGTCAATGACACCGCGCAGATGCCCATCGGCGCGCTTGAGCCGCTTGACGATCTGGGGGTGGGTTTCGTGCAGATGGGGTTTTGTGTCCATTTGGATATGCTATCCCCCTGTAGAGGATATGCCAAGACATTGCGCCGGCAGACATTCGACCCGTAAGCATGCGCCCCGCCGAGCGACCCGCTCAGGTGCGACGCTCCCAGCCATGCCCAGGCGGCACAAAAAGCCGTACTGCACGTCATCCCTGCGTTGGCGCATCGCTGTATCGGTGCGGGGCCGGCTGCTACGCCGCGCTCCGCATGTTCTGTCGCCAGCGCCCGCATTTCCTGGAATTGCCCTGAAGAGCCGGACCGGCAATCCTGGCCGATCCGGTCCTCAACCATGTCGGCCGCGGGATCACCGGCTCGTTCTCCGGCTGGATCAGGAGCCTGAACATGTTTCAAATCGTTTCGCCACGAACGGCACTGTCGGCCCCGGCATTTTCCGCCAGGTCCGGCCCGGTATCGGAGAGCCGCGCCCATATCGCCCTGGCGACCGGCCCCAGCGCCTGATCGCGGCGTCGAATGGCAAAAAGTTCAGAGCGACGCGGTGGAAACGCTTCGACAGTCAGCGGCACCAGCGTTCCTGCGGCAATCTCATCCCTGATCAAGTGATCCGGCATGCCGCCCCAGCCCTGCCCGCTCAGGATAACCTGTTTCTTTGCAGCGAAGTCCGACACCGTCCATTTGCGCCCTCCTGGCAACAGGTCACGGCTTTGGTCGCCTTCCGGTCCCCCGGTACCTGCAACGACAATTTGCGGAATGGCCTGCAGCCCCGCCGCCGACTTTGCATCAGACCCCAGCCGGTCGGCCAGAAGCCGGCTGGCCACGGGGCGGATGGTGACTTCAGCCATGCGCCGGGTTTCCACCGCATCCATCGGCACGCCATCCAGCGTCGCCACGGCAAGATCGGCGTTGCCTTCCATCAGCCGTGCGATCGCACCGCCCATCATTTCAGTCGAGAGGCGCAGGTGCGTGGCGGCAAACCGTCGCCCGATTTCTTCAAGCAGCGGCAGGAGCCGCTCCAGCGGCAGGGTGGCGGTCACCGCGATCCGCAGTTCGGCTTCTTCGCGCGCCCTGAGCCGCGCCGCGATCTCGCCAAGCGCCTGCATCTGCGCCAGAGCGCGGCTGGTTTCACGAAAAAACACCTCCCCCTGCGCCGTCAGTTTCGGCCGGTAGCCATCACGAGAAAAGAGCCTCAATTCCAGTTCGTCCTCCAGCTGCCGGATCGCGTGGCTCACCGCACTCTGGGATTTGTTCAATCTCTCGGCGGCCTTGCGGAACGTGCCGGCCACAACGATCGCATCGAAAGCGAGAAGCTGGTCGTATTTCATGATGATCTATTTTATGCATCAAACTGTTTAAATCTTGATATTATCATTAGATCGAATTCGCGGCTAGAGAGAGTCATCCTGTCAACCGGAGACTCCAGAATGAAGCTTTATTACAAACCCGGCGCCTGCTCTCTGGCGAGCCACATCGCCCTTTATGAGACCGGCGCGGATTTCCAGATCGAGCGGGTGGATACCGAGGCCGGACGCACCGAGACCGGCAGCGACTATCGCGCAATCAACCCGAATGGCTACGTGCCCGCCCTGCACCTCAACGACGGGAATATCCTGAGTGAAGGTGCCGCCGTGCTTCAGCTCATCGCCGACCGTCACCCCACGGCCGGACTGGCACCGCAGGCGGGCACCTTTGAGCGATCCCGCCTGCACGAGGCGCTCAACTGGGTGGCGACAGAGTTGCACAAGGCGTTCGGACCTCTTTTCCGAACCGGCGCAAGCGTAGACGAGAAGGCGGACGCCAGGACGGCCGTGGCCACCAGGTTCGACCGGGTCGAACAGCAGCTGGCCAATGGCGGCGAATGGCTGGTGGCGGACCGGTTCTCGGTGGCGGATGCCTATCTCTTCGCCGTAGCCAGTTGGGCGAAGGTCACGGAGATCGACCTTTCCCCCTGGCCCTGTCTTGAAGCCTTCATCGAGCGCGTCGCCGCGCGCCCTTCCGCGCAGAGCGCCATGAAAGCGGAGGGCCTGATCCAGTGACCCCCGCCGATCACAGCGAAGTGGTGGCGCTGATGGCGTCCTATTTCGAGGGACTTTACCGGGCCGACAGCACGCTGCTGCGCGACGTTTTCCATCCGCGTCTTGCGTATGTCTGCGCAACGGAGGGAGACGAACTCTACCTCGACATCGACGCCTACATGGCCCGCATCGACAGGCGCGAACCACCGGTCAAACGCGGGGACCCGCGCGATGAAGCCATTCTCGAGATCACGTTCGGAGGCGATCGCATCGCCCGCATCACCGCGAGAATGAGCATGATGGGACGCGATTATCTGGACTATCTGACGCTCGTCCGGCACGCTGGCAAGTGGCGCATCGTAAGCAAGACCTTCTCTTACATTCCCCGAAAGGACTGACCCCATGCCCTATGTGAACATCAAGATCACGCGGGAAGGAGGTCCGGGCGGCACCGGCCCTTCAGCCCGGGACAAGGCCCGCCTGATTGCCGGCGTTACGGAGTTGCTCCGGGAGACACTTGGAAAGCATCCCGCGACAACCTTCGTCGTGATCGACGAGGTGGAGCTCGAGCACTGGGGAATCGGCGGGCTGCCCGTGGAAGACTACAGGGCAAGGCAATGAGGACCCGGCTTACGGAACGGTTCGGCCTCACGCTGCCGCTGATCCAGGCGCCGATGGCCTTCGTTGCGGGAGGCGCGCTTGCTGCAGCCGTCTCCCGCGCCGGCGGCCTCGGGCTGATAGGCGGCGGGTATGGCGACAGGGGCTGGATTGAAGATCAATTCGCCATTGCCGGCGATATGCCGGTCGGATGCGGCTTCATCTCCTTTGCCCTGGATGATCAGCCTGACCTGCTCGAAACGGTGCTGATGCTTCAGCCCCGTGCGCTGTTTCTGTCCTTTGCCGATCCTGCCCCGTTTCTTGCCACGGTGCGGAAAGCCGGCGTACCGGTGATCTGCCAGGTTCAGACCTTTCGCGATGCCTGTCATGCCATTGACCTTGGCGTTGATGTGGTGGTGGCCCAGGGGGGCGACGCGGGCGGGCACGGCCAGAGCAGAGGCACGATGGCCTTCGTTCCTGAAGTGGCCGATGAGATTGCCCGTCGCCGCAGCGAAACGCTTCTCTGCGCTGCCGGCGGCATTGCCGACGGACGTGGTCTCGTTGCCGCGATTGCGCTTGGTGCCGACGGCGTGGTGGTCGGGACGCGTTTCTGGGGCGCGGCAGAGTCCCTGGTCGACAGGAGGCTGATCCAGACGACCCTCGCACATACAGGCGACGATACGGTCCGAACCCGCGTGATCGACACAATCCGCCGCATCGACTGGCCCGAACGCTATTCAGGCCGGGTGTTGCGAACCGCCTTCGTGGACCGTTGGACCAATGACGAAGCCGGGCTCAGACGAGCGCTGCCGACAGAAGAGCAGCGCTGGCAAACCGCCGTTGAAGCCGCAGACACGTCAATTGTCGCACCTTTCGTCGGGGAGGCTGTCGGCCTTGTCGATACCGAGCAGAGCGCCTCGGATATCATCGCTTCGATAAGCGCTGAAGCGCAGGGAATTCTCGACCGCAGGCTGGGTCTCTCCTAGAAATGTCGACTGATGCCAGAGCACCGCACCGAAACGTGAAATCCGGTTTTCGGGTTGTTCCGTTGCTCCATCAATAGCCTGGATCGCCGTGCCTCCGAATGGACGCACGACGATCCAGGCCGCTGACCTGTCACGAGTGGCTGTCTCCGGCACCCATTGGCTTCATCAGCATTGGCGGCTGGCCTCTCGTGCGCTCGCCGATTCCGCCGCCCCTGCCATTCTGCGCCCTGCATAGGCGGCACGATTTACCGCCCAGCCGCTCCGGCTGCTATAGGGGGCAAAATCCCCCACTGCACCAAGCAGAGCCCCCATCACGGCAGCGCCGTCCTGTGATTGTCGTGCCTGTCCGCACGCGTCTTTCCGCGACGCATACTGAGCCGCACCCTTCTCGCCGGAGGCGGAAACGCTCCTCCCCGGGCCGTCCGATGTCGAACTGCAGGCTGCGATAGAAAGACAGAGCAAAACAGCCAAAATGATCTTCACAATACCCTCCAAGAACTTTCAGCCATCCTCGCGATAGCTGCCTTGTAAGGGGTTCATCACAGCAAAGTCGGGAAATCTACCTGTACAGGTGTACTATGCAGGGATGGGAACTCGTTCAAACCCGAGAGATCACTGCTGCTACGAGCGCGATAGCTGACAGACAATCGGAAGCGAGGCAATCGGATCGCGTTGCGCCTGCCGAATCTCCTGAGGGGCGCGTTGAGCGAACCGGAGCCACCTGGCAGAGCAGGCTTCGAACGCCGTATTCCCTGACCTCAAAACCGGTGCGCGGCATAGCGCAGAAAAATCAATGAAATCGAAGGCCGAAATTCAAGGTGGCGATCCCGGCAGGATTCGAACCTGCGACCATCGGCTTAGAAGGCCGGTGCTCTATCCAACTGAGCTACGGGACCGACGCGTGAACGCCGAATTCAGTGCGTCCACGGGGTCTTGCGGTCATAGCGGAAATTGTCCGCGTAGGAAACCTGGCGCCGCTTGGGCTGGTGCGGTTCTTCCACACGGAAGGGAATGCCGTTCCGCTCCGCGTAGGCCACGGCCTCTTCCCTGCTTTCAAAGGTCAGGCGAACCTGGCTCTTCATGTCGGAAGAAGACGTGTAGCCCATAAGCGGGTCGATCTTGCGCGGCACCTCGGGATCGAACTCCAGTATCCAGAGGCCGGTCTTGGCCTTGCCGGACTGCATGGCCGTCTTGGCCGGGCTGAAAATGCGCGCAGACACGTCGTAAACCTCGTTTCCAGCAGGCGTAAAAACGCCGAAACAGGCAGCATGCCGCAGTTCATGCGACATGCGGAAAGATGGTCGGAGCGGCAGGATTCGAACCTGCGACCCTCTGGTCCCAAACCAGATGCGCTACCAGGCTGCGCTACGCTCCGAGCGAGAGAACCCCTATAGTCTCAGAATTTTCCGCGCAAGCCCAAATTCATGATTTCCGCATGAAGCGCGACAACAAGTGTGGCTTCGCCCCGAGACGGCGGGCGACGGGAGGCATTATTGGGCTGGCTCGGGCGTCTCGATGATAACTTTCTCTGGCACATCGATATTGATGCCGCTGCCCTCGCCTCCTCCCAGGGCACCGCCGAAAAGCAGGAAACCTCCGATAATCAGGGCGACAATCAGCCCTCCGGCTATGAACCAGCCGGCCCCACCGCCGCCTGAAGTCACCACTGTGGTCCGTTCCTTGCGCTCATCCGTCATCATGCACTCCTTTGCCGCTTGTCTGGCCTGTGGAGAGCAAACAGAGACAGGCGCAATTGGTTCCCGGCAACCAACCGCGCAGCCGCGCAGCCGATTCGCGATACCGGTCAGCGGCTAATTTTCCGCAGGGTTTTCACCCGCTTCGAGTGCCGTCACCACCTCTGCCGCCAGGGGCCGGGTGATGCGCGTCTTGCGCTCGAGTGCGGCACGGTCGATGGCGTCCACCACCCGGATCGCGCTCGACAGAGAACGCTCGATGCGGCGCACGAGAAACTGCACCACATGCGGTTCCACATCCACCTGACGGTCGGCGAAGAGTTTCGTGATCACGCCGGCGAGCAGCATGTCGTCGGGTTCGTCGATCTCCACGGTCGCCGCGGCCTTGAGGCGCGACAGGAGATCCGGCAGTCTGACGCCCCAGGCGCCGGGAAAACTGCGCGCGGTCAGGAGCATGGGCTGGCCGCCGGCGCGCGCGGCGTTGATCAGGTGGAAAAGGCCGTTCTCGTCGATCGACCCGCTGTCGACATTGTCGATCAGGACCGGCCGCAGCCCCGCTTCTTCGATCGCCGCCGCCTCGATCCCGTCGCAGGCTATTTCGGCTGCGCCCGCTTCCTCGCGCCAGATGGCGGCGAGATGCGACTTGCCGCTGCCGGCGGGGCCGGCAAGAATGACCACCGGCGCCGGCCAGGAAGGCCAGTTTTCGATCAGGGCGGCTGCGCGCGCATTGGCCGGCGTCACCACCAGATCGTCGCGGCTCAGCGCTTCTCCCGGGGCCAAATCGAACGGTAGCTGGCGCGACGGCATGGCTTCAGCCCCGGGATTTCGGCGTTTTGGCCGGCGTTTCCGCGTGCCCGCTATAGAGCGGCGACGCGAGATACTGGTTGATGGCGAAGCGCACCAGAACCGCAACGGCCGCCGCCGCCGGAACGGCGATCAAAAGCCCCGCAAAGCCGAACAGATAGCCGAAGGCGAACAGCGCAAACATCAGCCACACCGGATGAAGGCCCACGCTCTTGCCCACCAGTTTCGGCTGCAGGATGTTGCCTTCCAGAAACTGACCGGAGAAGAAGATCGCCGCCACCGCGAGCACCCACCACCATTCGGGCCAGAACTGCACCAGCGCGATGCCGATCGACAGGCCGAAGCCGAGCAGCGAGCCCACATAGGGGATGAAGCTGATCAGCCCCGCAAAAAGCCCGATCAACAGCCCGAAATTGAGCCCGACCAGCGACAGGCCGACGGCATAAAAAATGCCGAGAATGAGACACAGCGTGCCCTGCCCGCGCACGAAGCCCGCCGTTGCGACATTGATGTCGCGGGCGATCTGGCGCACCGTCTCCACATGGTCGCGCGGCACCCAGCTATCCACCTTCTCCACCATGTGATCCCAGTCGAGCAGCATGTAGAACGCCACCACGGGCGTCACGACAAACAGGCTCGCCACGTTGACGATCGCCACGCCCGAACTCCAGACCGATTTGAAGAGCGTGCCGAGAAAGCCCGTCCCCTGCGCCAGGATCGAGCTCAGATTGTCGCGCACGGCGTCGGTCTCGCCATTGATGAAACTGTCGAGCCATGCCGGTTCGAGCCGGTTCGCAAGTTCCTGCAACCGTGTCAGATAGTCCGGCAGACGGCTTGCGAAGTCGGCTAGCTGGGTGCCCAGCACCGGCAGCACGATCATCAGGCCGAGCAACACCGCGATAATAAAGCCGATCAGGATCACAACGGTCGCAGCGATGCGCGAAAGCCCCATCTTCTCCAGCCGGTCGGCAACGGGATCGAGGAAATACGCCAGCACCATGCCCGCCAGGAAGGGCAGCAGAATGGAACTGAAGACGTAGAGAAACAGAACAAGCCCCAGCCCCGCCAGGCCCCAGAAGGCGATATGGCGCGCCAGCGTCGGACGGGCGATCACCGGCCCGGCCCCGTTTTCAGCGTCCTTCGGCGTCACTTTCGGCATAACCACTCATATGCTTGATCCAGGCGACGAGATAGGCCGCTCCGGAAGCCACGGTCAAGAGGCCGGTGGCGATGATCAGCGCAATCCGCACCGCCCCCGAACTGTATCCGAATGCGAGTTCGGCCAGAACCAGCAGCGCCAGCAATATCTGCGCCAGCGTGTTCGCCTTGGAGACGAAGAGCGGCTTCATGGCCACCGGATGCCCCATCACATTGGCCAGAAGCACGCCACCCACGATCAGCGCATCGCGCGACACGACCGCGATCACCAGCCAGAGCGGCAGTTCCATCATATAGCCGAACACCACGAAAACGCTCACCAGAAGCAGCTTGTCGGCGATCGGATCGAGATAGGCGCCAAGCTCGGTGCGCTGGTCGAAATGGCGCGCGATGAACCCGTCCACACCGTCGGAGATGCCCGCCGCCAGAAATCCGGCGAACGCCCAGCCATACTCCCCCGTCAAAAGGGCGAACACCACGCCCGGCACAAGGAAGAAGCGCATCAATGTGATGATGTTGGGTATCGTCAACGGATAATCTCCACCCTCGCCGCCCACTGCCCTGCCCTTTTCGTTGCGGTCGGAGGCATTTTCGGGACACACTTATCGCAGGCTTTGACACATTGGGGGAGAGCGGCGCGCTTTCAATAGGCCAGCCTGTTGATATCTCCCGCCTTGCGGAAGCGCCCCCTTCATGTCAGAAGCCCAAAAAAACGCGGCGGCGAGAACGAAATGGCTCAGGAACGTAAAAACGGCCTCACCTATGCCGATGCGGGCGTCGATATCGATGCCGGCAGCCGGATGGTGGAAAAGATCAAGCCCATGGTGCGCGCCACGCGCCGACCGGGCGCTGACAGCGAGATCGGCGGTTTCGGCGGCCTGTTCGATCTGAAAGCAGCCGGCTTCACCGACCCGATCCTCGTGGCCGCCAATGATGGCGTCGGCACCAAGCTCAAGATCGCCATCGACGCGGACCGGCACGACACGGTCGGCATCGACCTCGTCGCCATGTGCGTCAACGATCTTGTCGTTCAGGGCGCCGAGCCGCTCTTCTTCCTCGATTATTTCGCAACCGGCAGGCTCGATCCCGATCAGGGTGCGGCCATCGTTTCGGGCATTGCCGAGGGCTGCCGGCAGGCCGGATGCGCGCTGATCGGTGGCGAGACGGCGGAAATGCCGGGCATGTATCACGGCGAGGATTACGACCTGGCGGGCTTCGCCGTGGGCGCGGCAGAGCGGGACCGTCTTCTGCCCACGGGCGACATTGCCGAGGGTGACGTCCTTCTGGGCCTCGCCTCCTCCGGCGTTCATTCCAACGGTTTTTCGCTGGTGCGCCGCATCGTGTCCGATGCCGGCCTCGGCTGGGGCGACAAGGCCCCCTTCGCGCCGGGCCAGACACTCGGTGAAGCGCTGCTCGAGCCAACCCGCATCTATGTCAAACCCCTGCTCGCCACATTGAAGGCCGCCTGGGGCATCAAGGCGCTTGCTCACATCACCGGTGGCGGTTTTCCGGAAAACCTGCCGCGCGTGCTGCCCGATCATCTGGCCGCCGAGATCGACCTCGACGCAATCGATGTGCCGGCGGTCTTTTCCTGGCTCGCCAAGACGGGCGGTGTTGCCGAGAGCGAAATGCTCTCTACCTTCAATTGCGGCATCGGCATGGTTGTGGCGGTTGCCGCCGACGAGGCGGCACAGATCGCGGCAATCCTCCAGCAGGCGGGCGAGCATGTCACCATGCTTGGCCAGATCGTCCCGCGCCAGGCCGCCGGCGTCACCTATCGCGGTTCTCTCGCCCTATGACGCGCCGGACACGCAAAAGGGTCGCGGTCCTCATCTCAGGCCGCGGATCGAACATGGCGGCCCTCATCGCCGCCGCAATCGATCCGTCGTTTCCAGCAGAGATCGTCGGTGTGGTCTCCAACCGCGCCGATGCCCGTGGCCTTGAGATTGCCGCCACGCACAGCATCCCCACAAGAGTGGTTTCATCGCGCGATTATGATGGACGCGAGGCGCATGATGCGGCGATCCACAAGGCGCTGACCGAGCTCAAGGCGGAAATTGTCTGTCTGGCTGGTTACATGCGCCTTCTAAGCCCGGATTTCGTGCAGAAATGGAAAGGGCGTATGATCAACATCCACCCTGCCCTCCTGCCCAGCTTTCGCGGGCTTGATACGCATGCCCGCGCCCTTGCGACTGGCGTGCGCGTCCACGGATGCACCGTGCATTTCGTCACGCCGGAGATGGACGAGGGCCCGATCATCGCCCAGGCCGCCGTTCCCGTCCTCACCGACGACACGGAAGAGACGCTTGGCGAGCGGGTTCTCAAGCTTGAGCACCGTCTTTACCCGCTGGCACTCCGCCTTCTGGCTGAGGGTAGCGTGCGCATGTCCGACGGCGTCGCCGTCTTTTCCGGCGTCGATGACGAACGCCGCGACATTGCGATTGTCTCCCCCGGCGAACGCCGCGATTGAGGGGGAAGCCCCCACCTTCGTCATCCTCGGGCTTGACCCGAGGATCCATCCCGTAGCGCCGGGGATAAACCGCCGCCCTTCAAGGCGACACGCAATTTTTCTCACCCGCACCCCGTCACCACCGCAAAGGCATGGATCCCATGGTCAAGCCATAGGATGACGAGGCGGATGAAGCACATTCCCTACTCGCTATTCGCTACTCCCTATTCGCTCTTTTCTCCCCACCCCCAGAACTTCCGCTACACTCCCAGCCATCGCCCCTGTCGGGAACCGGGTCCGGAGCCGGGGATCAGGAGGGGCGACGGCAGCCTCCCCCTCGGGTTCGGTGACCCGGGGCCTGTGAGGGCCCGCGAAAGGCCGGCGGCCGGCATCATGTCGGTTGCGGAAAAGCCGCTAGGGCACAGATCGCCCGAGTGACCGGTCGGCAGACGGGACAGCGGCCGGCGGGGCGCGCTTTTCGCGCCACTTCAATTCCCAACAGAGAGGCACGAAAAACGCGCCCTGTTTCCCGAACGATCCAAACCCCGGCGGCAACCCCGCGCGGCAACGATGGAGCCTGCCTTGAAATGCCCACTCCCGTTATCCCGGGCCTGACCCGGGACCCATTGGCAGAACGTGCAAGAGCACGGCCCGGTTCTCGTCCATGCTCCGTTTGATGAGTGCACACCAACACCAAACGCCCCCTTCTCCCCGCGAGCGGGGAGAAGGTGAGGATGAGGGGCGAGCGCCATCACCTGCAAGGAAACCGACAGAGGTGGAGAAGACCGCAAGGCATCGCCCGCCCCTCATCCCCCTGCCGGGACCTTCTCCCCGCCCGCGGGGAGAAGGAAGCCGTCATCCCGGGCCTGACCCGGGACCCATTGGCAGAATGCGCAAGAGCACGGCCCGGTTCTCACCCCGGCACCACCGACGCCACCCTCTGCGTACACCGGCCGCGCCTCTCAATGGGTCCCGGCTCTCGCTCCGCTCGGCCGGGATGACGACGATGAGAACATCACCCCACCCCGTCATCCCGGAAGCCGCAGGCTATCCGGCCCCCAATAGCAAAACGCGCGAGCGCACGGCCCGGGGCTCACAAAGCGCGCACCCACACCTTCGTGTCGTGAAAGGCCGCGCCACCATATGGCGCGATGGAATCAGCACCCGTCAGCACATTGATGCCCTCACCGCGCTCATGCGCGCTGTTCGGCCAGATGCCCTCTGCGATCACCACACCACGTCGCACACCGTCGAAGAGCTTCACATGCAGAACCACCGCGCCACGCTGATTGCCGATCTCCACGCGATCGCCGGCCTGAAGCCCGAGCTCTGTCGCATCGTCTGGATGCAGCATCAGTTCGGGCCGCCCTTCCCGTTTCACCGAGCCCGGTGTCTCCGTAAAACTCGAATTCAGGAAGGTGCGCGCCGGCGAGGTCGCCAGCCGGTAGGGATGCTCCGGATCCGCCACTTCGATAAAATCCATATGGTCGGGAAAGTCCGGCATGCGCGCGTGCGGCCCCTGCAGGCCGATGGAGGCCGGCGGGCGGTTGGGCGCAGGCGTTCCCGTCCAGTCCGGCCGGAACCGATACCTGCCATCAGGATGACCGAAACCGTCGACGAAATGAGCGGTGTCGAAATCCGGCTGTACATCGGCCCAGCGATCGGCCTTGAAGCTTTCGAACGTACCAAGCCCGCGCTTCTCCAGCATGAATTCGACATGCTCGCGCGCCGTCAGGCCAAAACCGCCCTTGTCGGCAACGCCGAGACGCTCCGCAAGCTCCTCGATCACGAACAGGTTTTCGCGTGCTTCACCAGGCGCATCCACCAGTTTGGGGCCGAGAATGATGTGCTGGTGACCGCCACCTCGATAGATGTCGTCATGTTCCAAAAACATCGTCGCCGGCAGAACCACATCGGCAAGCTTCGCCGTGTCGGTCATGAACTGCTCGTGCACGCAGGTGAAAAGGTCCTCGCGCAGAAAACCCTTCTTCACCAGCCGCTGTTCCGGAGCGATGTTGGCCGGATTGGTGTTCTGGATCAGAAGTGCCGTGACGGGCGGGCCGCCATGCAGCGCTTCGTCGTCATTGGTCAGAATGCGCCCGATCTGCGCCTGGTCGAGCGAACGGATCGAGGGATCGCGCAGCGCACTGCCCTCGATCTGCGACTTGTCGAGGCGAAAAATGCCGGAATTGGAGTGAAACGCCCCTCCACCCTCATATTGCCAGCAGCCGGTAACGGCGGCAATGGAGAGGGCGGCGTGCATGTTCACAACACCGTTGCGATTGCGCGTGAACCCATAGCCCAGCCGGAAGAAGGTGCGCTTCGTCTCGCCCACCAGCCTGGCAAAGCCCTCGATTTCGTCAACCGAAAGGCCGGTGATGGCAGACGCCCATTCGGGCGTACGGGTCTTGAGATGCGCTTCAAGTCCCTTGGGGTCGTCCGTGTATTTGTCGAGAAATGCCCAGTCGGCCAAACCATCGCGGAAAAGGACATGCATGACCGCGCAGGCAAGGGCCGCGTCCGTACCCGGCTTCAGAACGAGGCCAAGATCGGCCTGTTTCATGGTGGCATTGTCGTAGACGTCGATGACAATGATCTTCGCGCCACGCTCCTTGCGTGCCTTGATCGCATGCGTCATCACATTGACCTGGGTCGCAACGGCGTTGGTGCCCCAGATCACCACGCAGTCGGACTTGGCCATCTCGCGTGGATCGGGCCCGCGCAGATCGCCCGCACCCATGACAAAGCCGGTCCAGGCGGCATTGGTGCAGACTGTGCCGAAAAAGCCGGAATAGCGTCTGGCGTGCCGCAGCCGGTCTATGGAATCGCGCTGCACCAGCCCCATGGTTCCGGCATAATAATAGGGCCAGACGGTCTCGGTTCCGTATTTTTCCTCCGCCTTCAGGAAGGCTTCGGCCACACGGTCGAGCGCGGCCTCCCAGCTCGCCTCCTTCCACTGCCCCTCACCCTTGGCGCCGGAACGGACCAGCGGCTTGAGCAGGCGGTCAGGGTGGTGGATGCGTTCGGCATAACGGGCGACCTTGGCGCAGATCACACCGGCGGTGTAGCTGTTGTCCTTGGCACCATGGACGCGGCCAATGCGGCCGTCCTTTATCTCGACATCGAGGGCACAGGTCGATGGACAGTCATGTGGACAGGCCGAATGGCCGATATGGATGTTTGCGTGTGTGTTCATGGCGGGAACACTAGCGATTTTTCGCGCGGACGCGTAGAGCCAGTGAGCAGAAAATCAGGTGCAGACCTCACCGAAGCGGGAAACATGAATTATCGCCACGCCTATCATGCGGGAAACTTCGCCGATGTGGTCAAGCACGCCATCGTGGCCCGCATCGTTGAATATCTGAAACGCAAGGACAAGGCTTTCCGCGTGATCGACACCCATGCGGGAATCGGTCTTTACGACCTCAGTTCGGAAGAAGCGCAGAAAACCGGCGAATGGCGCGACGGGATCGGCCGTCTCGTCGAGGCTTTCCTCGATGAGAAAAAATCGAACCTTTTGAATCCCTTGCTGGAAGCGGTTGAGAAAGAGAATCTCGGTCCGGGCATCCAGCATTACCCCGGTTCCCCGCGCCTCGTTCGCCATCTCTTGCGCAAACAGGATCGCCTGACAGCCATCGAACTACACCCACAGGATGCCGCGCGGCTGAAGGAAATTTTTGCCGGCGATTTCCAGACACGGGTCATCGAACTCGATGGCTGGCTGGCGCTGGGCGCGCATCTGCCGCCGAAAGAAAAGCGTGGACTGGTGCTGATTGACCCGCCCTTCGAGCAGGAAGACGAATTCGGACGGATTGTCACGAAACTCGAAAAGGCGCACCGGCGCTGGTCGGGCGGCATCTATGCGGTCTGGTACCCGATCAAGAACCATGACGCGGTTCAGGATTTCCGCAGACGCCTAGCCGAAAGCAGCATTGCCGATGTGATCGACATCCGTCTCGAATTGCGCCCACCCTCCAGTGAACCGCGCCTCGACGGGACCGGCATGATCGTGGTCAATCCACCTTTCGTGCTGCGCGAGGAGATGGAAACGCTGCTTCCGGTTCTTGCCGGCATTCTCGGCGAAGAGGGCAAGGGGCGCTGGGCACTCGAAAGGCTTACGGCAGAATAGCGTGACCATGCTTGACCCAAACCGCTCACTGGCGCAAAACTTCAACCCACCGCACCGCAACAATCCGGGAGACAGACCTATGGCGCGCTTTTTGGCTCTTGCAGCCGGCCTCACCGCATCGTTCCTTTCGATGCAGGCGATGGCAGCCGATCCGGTCGGCGTTTATGGCGCGGTGGACGATGTCTGCGCGGATGCGCGCGTTCATTCGACCATTCAGAAGCGCTTCCGCTATCAGGTCACCCATGTACCGAACCTGCCCGATGTCGACATCGTCGATTTCTACGGGTCCTACCAGACACGCTACAGCCCGTCCTCCTATGACAGCCCGATCGAGCGGCGCTATTGCCGCGCCACGGCGCGCCTCTCCGATGGGCGTGACCGCACGATCTGGTACCTGATCGAGTATGGCCAGGGCTTTGCCGGGCTCGGCAACAATGTTGAATTCTGCGTTTCCGGCTTCGACCGCTGGAACGTCTATGACGGCCACTGCCGCGTCCTGCGCTAGACGACGCGATTGCGGGGCGCGGACCATGCGTATCGCAAAGCGGCTTTCCGCCGCCCTTCTGGCATGTCTTGTGACATCACCTGCCCCGGCGATTGCCGGCGAGCGCGGCGCGCCGGCGGGTGAGTTCGATTTCTATGTGCTGTCGCTAAGCTGGTCGCCCAGCTACTGCGCCGCCGAGGGCGCGGAGGCCAACCGGCAGCAATGCGGACGCGAGCGCCCCTATGCCTTCGTGGTCCACGGGCTCTGGCCGCAATATGAGAAAAGCTACCCGGAATATTGCCAATCCAAGCGCCCGCAACGTGTGCCAAATGCGCTGGTGGAGCAATTCCGCGATATCATGCCGTCAGCGGGCCTGATGGGCCATCAATGGCGCAAGCACGGCATGTGTACGGGATTTGCACAGGAGGACTATTTCGCCCTCTCCCGCAAGGCGCGCGAGCGTGTGGAAACGCCGCCCGAGTTTCGCCGGCTCGCAAAGCCGGAGATGGTTTCGCCGAAACGTGTCGAAGACGCCTTCCTTGAAGCCAATCCCGGCCTGCCGAAAGACGCCATCGCCGTCACATGCGACAATCGCTATCTGCGCGAAGTGCGCATTTGCATGACCAAGGACCTGGAGTTCCGGTCCTGCGAAGCCGTGGACCGAAAGGACTGCAGGCGCGAGCGGGTTCTGATGCCACCGGCGCGGGGCGGATAAAGAAAAAGCCGGACACGGGGCCCGGCTTTTCCATTTCAGTCTGTCGCTTCGATCAGAACTGCATACCAAGGCCGAACATGACCTTGTTGGAGCTGTCGCTGACGTCCTGCGCACCACTGCCGGTGTTGAACGCTTCGTCACCGAACTTGGTGTAACGGTATTCGACGCGGCCGAAGACCTTGTCGGTCAGCTTCGCATCGACGCCGGCACCGGCCGTCCAGCCGAGCATGGTGTTGGTGTCGGAGCCGGCCGCATCCGTGATCTTCAGACGCTGCGCAGCGCCACCGGCCGTGCCGTAGATCAGGATGTTGTCGGTCGCGGCAACGCCGAGACGGGCGCGCAGCGTGCCGTCGACGCCGTGCTTGGATTCGACACCGGCATTGGTGCCCTTCATGCCGTTGTAGCCGACATCGCCTTCAACACCGTAGACGAAGCTGCCCGACTGGAAGTTCCAGCCGGCGAAGCCGTTGCCGACGAAGCCATCGGTGCCGATGTCATTGCCTGCGACCGGCTGATTGGCTGCGGTCTCACCGGAGAAGCCATAGCCAAGCGCGATACCGGCATAGCCACCTTCCCAATCGTTGATCGGGGTGGAGATCACCGGCGCGGCAGGCGGTGCGGGCGGCTGCTCCATGACTGCGTCAGCAGCCTGTGCGGCACCGGCCGCTGCAACAAAACCGACGGCTGCGGCCGCGGAAAGAATGACGTTCTTATGGGCTTTCATGGTCCATACTCCTTAAGCCACTAGCATTTTCATAGCTGTGGGCGCCCCTCTTGGCATCATGCCCGTTCAAACGCACCACGCTGGCGAGACCGGTCATCCTGGGAGGAAGCGGGCCGATCTCGCATGAGACCTATCTGGGCGCGAAATGAGGCTGAACGTGCCCGAAAAATGGGTCTTTCAGGGGCACCAATAAGGCGGAAAATTGACGTTGCAAAAGAGCAACATGCCGGGGCGGAGACCTTGGGGGCCGGCATTCGAGCACCTATATTCCGGCGGCTGTTCCGATTCTCACGAGGTTTCTCATGCTTTTCAGCCTGCTCATACTCGCGGCCGGTGTCGCCCTCCTAGTGGTGGCCGGTGACATATTCGTCAAGGGCGCTGTGGGACTGGCGGAAAACCTCGGCATCTCTCCGCTGATCATCGGTCTGACAGTGGTGGCCTTCGGAACGTCTGCGCCCGAACTCTTCACCTCCATCCAGGCGGCCCTTTCGGGCGCGCCTGGTCTGGCGGTCGGCAATGTGGTCGGCTCCAACATCGCCAACATCCTGCTGGTGCTTGGTCTGCCGGCGATCATCTATCCGATCGTATCGGACGGCAAAGGGCTGCGGCGCAATCTGGTGGCCATGCTCGTCTCGACCGTCATCTTCATGTGGATGCTTACGGGTGGCATCATCACCCGGATCGAGGGCGCAGTGCTTTTCGCGGGTCTCTGCGCCTTCATCGCGTGGCAGGCGCGTGATGCGGTGAACGGCAAGACACCGGCCGGCCACGACTTCCATGAAGAGATCGGCGAGGCCCCGCACGACCGCAAACGGATCACCGCCTACCTGATCGCCGGCGTGATCGGACTGCCGGTCGCAGCCCAGCTGACCGTGGCCGGTGCCGTCAGGATCGCCGAGAGTTTTGGCGTGAGCGATGCCGTCATCGGCCTGACGATCGTTGCCATCGGCACCTCGCTTCCCGAGCTCGCCACGAGCCTGGCGGCTGCATTGAAGCGTCATTCCACCGTTGCGCTGGGCAATATCGTGGGATCGAACATCTTCAACATCGCCTGCATCATGGGCCTGACGGCGTTGATTACGCCAATCGCCGTGGATCCGCGTATTGTATCCATCGACATGTGGGTGATGCTCGCCGCCGCCTGTGTGCTGGCACTTCTCGGCTTCCTGCGCATCGCGTCAGGCAAGCTCATGGGCAGCGCAATGCTTGCCGGCTTTGCAGGTTACATCGCCACGGTCTTTTGATCCTGCGCGAAAACCCGGTAGCGGAAAAAAATCGTGCACCTGTCAGCAGTGAAGGGTCGAACGCTCTGCGGGCTTGGACGTCATGGGCATTGGGCTTAAACAACGTTGTTGAATGCGATGACGCTTGGCGTCAGGATTCGCAGCTGAGTTGAACAAGACGGGAAAGACATGGCTCAATCGAGAGCAACGGCACTGATCACCGGAGGTGCGAAGCGCATCGGCGCGGCCATTGCGCGCGATCTGGCAGAGCATGGGTTCGCCGTTGCCATTCACTGCAGCCGTTCCCGCGAAGCTGCCGAGAACCTGGCCGATGAGATCGTCAGGACAGGCGGTGAAGCCCATGTGGTGCAGGCTGATCTGCAGGATGGCGCGGCCACCCGCGACCTGATCGGCCACACACGACGAGTGCTTGGCGTGCCATCCATTCTCATCAACAACGCCTCGGTATTTGAAGATGACGGAATTGCCGACTTTACCGACGAAAGCTGGGATGCGCACTTCGACCTGCATGTGAAAGCGCCGGCACTGCTCGCACAGGCCCTAGTGGGAGCGCTCGAGGACAATCAGGAAGCGTTGATCGTCAACATGATCGATCAACGTGTGTGGCGCCTCAATCCACGCTTCTTCAGCTACACGCTTTCAAAGTCGGCCCTCTGGACAGCCACGCGAACCATGGCGCAGGCGCTCGGGCCGAACATACGCGTCAACGCGATTGGCCCCGGCCCCACCCTGCCGAACCAGCGCCAGGAGCAGGCGGATTTCGACCGCCAGACGGACGCCCTTATTCTGGAGCGCGGCCCCGACCTGGCGGATTTCGGCCGCACCATCCGGTATCTGTGGGAGACACGCTCGATTACCGGTCAGATGATCGCACTCGACGGCGGGCAGCATCTGGCATGGGAAACGCCGGACGTGGCGGGAGTGCCCGAGTGAGCGCCAAAATCACATTGAAAGAGCCGGCGAACCTGGCGCTCGAATGGGACAGCGGCGAGACAACGGACGGTGTTGTGGGCATTGAGGTCATCCAGTCGGCCGTCAAGCGCCTGCCAAACGCGCCCGGCGTCTACCGCATGATGAATGCCGAAGGCGATGTCCTGTATGTGGGCAAGGCGCGCAGCCTCAAGAAGCGCGTGACCAATTACGCGCAGGGCCGCGGCCATACAAACCGTATCGGCCGCATGGTGCGCGAGACGGCGTCCATGGAATTCGTGGTTACGCGAACGGAAACCGAAGCGCTGCTTCTGGAAGCGAACCTCATCAAGCGGCTTCGGCCACGCTTCAATGTCCTTTTGCGCGACGACAAGTCGTTTCCCTACATCCTTCTGACCGGCGACCATCCGGCGCCCGGCATCTTCAAGCATCGCGGCGCACGTTCGAAGAAGGGCGATTATTTCGGCCCGTTCGCCTCGGCGGGGGCCGTCGGGCGCACGATCAATTCCCTGCAGCGCGCCTTTCTCCTTCGTACCTGCACCGATTCGGTGTTTGAAAGCCGCACGCGACCCTGCCTCCTCTTCCAGATCAAGCGCTGTTCCGGGCCCTGCACGGGCGAAATCAGCGAGGACGACTATGCCGAGCTGGTTTCGGAGGCCAAAGCCTTTCTTTCGGGCCGTTCCAGCAAGGTGAAAGCCGAAATCGCCCAGTCGATGCAGGAAGCCTCCGAGGCGCTGGATTTCGAGCGTGCCGCGATCTACCGCGACCGGCTTTCTGCCCTGAGCCATGTGCAAAGCCATCAGGGCATCAACCCGCAGGGTGTCGAAGAGGCCGATGTGTTCGCCATTCATCAGGAGGGCGGGCAGAACTGCATACAGGTCTTCTTCTTCCGGACCGGACAGAACTGGGGCAACCGGGCCTATTTTCCGAAGGCCGATCCGAGCCTTGAAGCGCAGGAAGTGCTTGGTGCCTTTCTTGCCCAGTTCTACGACGACAAGCCCTGCCCCCGCATGGTGCTCCTGTCGCACGAAATCGAGGAGCAGGATCTTCTGGCCGATGCACTCGCCACACGGGCGGGCAGGAAGGTGCAGGTCTCCTGCCCGCAGCGCGGCGAAAAGAAGGATCTGACCGATCACGCCCTGCAAAACGCCCGTGAGGCGCTGGGGCGGCGGCTGGCCGAGACCTCCTCGCAGGCGCGGCTGATGGAAGGGTTTGCCGAAACATTCGGCCTGGATGGCGCGCCGCGCCGTATCGAGGTCTACGACAACTCGCACATCATGGGAACCAACGCGGTAGGCGGCATGATCGTTGCCGGAGCCGAGGGGTTTGCGAAGAACCAGTACCGGAAGTTCAACATCCGTTCGACCGAGATCACGCCCGGCGACGACTACGGCATGATGCGCGAAGTGATGCAGCGGCGCTTCTCACGGCTGATCAAGGAGAACGGGCTGCCGGGCTCCGCGGATGCGCCTGACATCGATACGCAGGAAACGGATGCGGCGGAGATGCCTGCCTGGCCCGATGTCCTTCTCATCGACGGCGGTCAGGGCCAATTGGCTGCGGTCACGCAGGTTCTGGAGGAACTCGGGATTGCCGGCCTGGTGACGGCCATCGGTGTCGCCAAGGGTGTTGACCGAGATGCCGGGCGCGAGCGGTTTTTCATGGCAGGCAGAAACCCGTTCAGCCTGCCCGTGCGCGATCCGGTTCTCTATTTCATTCAGCGGCTGCGCGATGAAGCGCACCGGTTTGCCATCGGTTCGCACCGTGCCCGGCGCAAAAAGGAGATGGTGAAGAACCCGCTCGACGAGATCGGCGGCATCGGCCCCGGCCGCAAGCGCGCGCTTCTGCACCATTTCGGCACCGCCAAGGCGGTGAGCCGCGCCGGCATCGAGGACCTTACGGCGGTGGACGGCATTTCCGAGGCCATCGCACGCCAGATCTACAACCACTTTCACGAAAACGGCTGAAGCGGCGTTGTTTCGTCGCGCCCCGCAAGGTTGGCGCTTGCCGTGGGCGCCGGGTTCTGATTTGACAGGAGGTGATTGGCACGCCGCCGGTTCAAGCTGGCAGCGTCGAATTCAACAGACTGGGGCGCCCGCGGGTGCTCCGCGGCAGACCGGAGCAGGATTGCGCTTCATGGCCAGACGTAGCACACCGGCATTCAACATCCCGAACCTCCTGACCTATGGCAGAATTCTCGCGGTGCCGGCGATTGTCCTGTGCTTTTTTCTGGAAGGCAGGCTTCAATCGAGCGATTTCGCACGATGGTCAGCGCTGGCGCTGTTCATTGCGGCCAGCATCACTGACTATCTGGACGGCTATCTGGCCCGCATCTGGGAGCAGACTTCGAACATCGGCAAGATGCTCGATCCCATCGCCGACAAGCTGCTCGTTTCCACCTGCCTCCTGCTTCTTGCAGCCGACACGGACCGCACCATCGCCGGGTGGACGCTGTGGGCAGCCATCATCATCCTTTGTCGTGAAATTCTCGTTTCGGGTCTGCGCGAGTATCTTGCAGCCCTCAAGGTCAGCGTTCCCGTTACGCAGCTCGCAAAATGGAAGACCACGATCCAGATGGTCGCGATCGGCTTTCTGCTCGCAGGTCCCGCCGGTGACAAGGTCCTGCCCTACACCACGCAGCTCGGCATCGTGTTGCTCTGGATTTCCGCCATCGTCACGCTTTATACGGGCTATGACTATTTCCGCGCCGGGCTGAAGCACATCGTGGAGGAATGACGATGAAGCTGATTTATTTTGCATGGGTGCGCGAGCGCATCGGCCTGCCTGAAGAGACGGTGGACCTGCCTGCCGACGTCAAGACGGTGGCAGACCTGCTCAACTGGCTGAAAGAACGCGGCGAAAACTACGAGACCGCGCTGGAGCGCCCGGACATCATTCGCGTCGCTATCAACCAGGAGCATGCGGACCATGCGGCTCCCCTGCCCTCCAATGGTGAGGTTGCGCTCTTCCCGCCGATGACCGGGGGGTGACCATGACATCCGTCTGCCAGCCGCTGGTACGCGTTCAGGCCGGTGATTTCGACCTCGCCACGGAAACCCGGCGACTGACCGACGGACGGCGCGACGTGGGCGCCATCGTGAGCTTCACCGGGCTCTGCCGCGATGACGGCGGCCGGCTGGAAGCGCTTGAGCTGGAACATTATCCCGGCATGGCCGAGGCGGAGATTGGCCGCATTGCCGATGAGGCGGCGCAGCGCTGGCCGCTTACCGGCCTGACGGTTATCCACCGTTTCGGCAGGATCGCACCTGGCGAAAACATCGTCCTCGTGGTCGCGGCCTCCGCCCACCGGCGCGCGGCTTTCGAGGCCGCAGACTTCCTCATGGACTATCTCAAATCGCGCGCACCCTTCTGGAAGAAGGAACATGCCGCGGGCGAAACCGAGGCCGGCTGGGTGGAAGCCAAAGACCGTGACCAGGAAGACATGAAGCGCTGGAAGCGTTGAGGCCGGCGGCCTTTACGCCTTGCTAACGATAGCGATCATTTCTCTCAAGACTAGACGTTTCGACAAACCATTCAGGGTTATAGCTTCCTCAAGGTAACGCCGGTGGGAGAGCAATGTCGGAACCTTTCCAGACAATGCTGGTTGCGGGAGCACATCCCGCCTGGTTGATTGCGGCAGCAGGCATTCTGGGATGCCTGGGGCTTGGTTTTCAGTTGTTTCGCGTTAGCCGGCGCTATCGCGGCGTGCGCGACGAGCAGAAGAACCACCACGACCTGATCGAGCATCTCTCCGAAGGCATCTACCGGTCATCACCGGACGGGCGCCAACTGAGCGCGAACCCGGCACTTGTGCGCCTGAACGGCTACGGAAGCGAGGCCGAACTGCTTGCCGGTGTCAAGGACATCGCCAAGGAATGGTATGTAGACCCCACCCGGCGTGAGGCTTTCCGGGCCGAGCTTGAGACCAAGGGCAAGGTCGAGAACTTCATCTCGGAAGTCTATCGCCACAAGACACGGGAGCGCATCTGGATCAGCGAATCGGCACGCCTCGTGCGCGACCGGCGCACCGGCAAGGCGCTCTACTATGAAGGCTCCGTGCGCGAAATCACGGAGACGATGAAGCGCCTGAAACTGCAGGACATGTTCGAGAAGCTGACATCGCAGCTGCCGGGCGGGCTTTTCCAGTTGCTGCGGCGGGCCGACGGGGAGTTTTCCGTTCTCTACGTGTCAAAGGGCTTCCGCCACCTGCTCGGGTACGACGACCGCACCGTGCCGGAAAACCCGAACACGGTTCTCCACATGGTCCACAACGACGACCGCGCGCACTATCTGGAAACGTTGAGAGAATCGGGCACAAGGCTCGAACCCTGGGAATGCGAGTTCCGCATCCATGCAGCGGACGGGACGGAAAAGTGGCTGCGCGTTGCGGCCATGCCCGAAACCACCACTGAAGGCATTGTCTGGCATGGCTATCTTGCCGACGTCTCCCTGCGCAAGAAGAATGAAATGGAGATCGAGCGCCTGGCGTTCTACGATCCGCTGACCCGGCTCCCCAACCGGCGACGGCTTTTCGATCAAATTGGCCGGCAGATGGCGATGTGCTGCAAAGACGGGCACCGCGGGGCGATCCTCTTCATCGACCTCGACAACTTCAAAACCCTCAACGACACGATGGGACACGATGTCGGCGATACCTTCCTCAAGCAGGTTGCCGACCGCCTGCAGGCCGCCGTCGGCCCTCAAGATTCCGTAGGTCGAATCGGTGGTGACGAATTCGTCATTGTGCTGTCCCTGAACGACACCACTGCCGCAAGCGCGACCCGCAATGCGATCGTGGCCGCCAACCGGGTGCTTGCGGCACTGCGGCAGGAGTTCGTACTCGGGCAGATGATCCATCACACTTCGGCAAGTGTCGGCGTGCTCGTTTTCGACGGCCGCGAAAAGGGGCCCGAAGTCCTGATGAAAAATGCCGACATGGCGATGTATCAGGCCAAGAGCCTCGGGCGGAACAATGTCGCCCTGTTCGACCCGAAGGTTCTGCAGAAGGAACGCAGGCGCTTTCGCCTGTTGAGCGACATGCGCAGCGCGCTGGTCGACAACAATCTGGAACTGCACTACCAGCCGCAGGTCAATGCCGCCGGCCATGTGGTCGGCGCGGAGGCGCTGCTGCGCTGGAACCACGCCGAGCACGGGGCGCTTTCGCCAAGCGATTTCGTAGGGCTGGCAGAACAGCACGGGCTTGCGGAACTGCTCGGGCGCGGGGTGATCGAGACCAGCGTGCGGACGCTCGCGCTATGGAACCAGAACCCGCGCCTTGCGGACCTGCGGATGGCGGTCAACATCAGCCTCAAATCGCTGCGCGACCCGGATTTTCTCGATTTCCTGCACGACCGGCTCAACGCGCATGGCCTCGACCCGCAGCGTCTCACCCTGGAGATGACGGAACGGGTGCTGACCAGCGACCAGATGCAGATCACGCGGCGGATGAACGAGTTGAAGGCGCTTGGCGTGCGGCTTTCGCTGGACGATTTCGGGACAGGCTATTCGTCCATCGCCTATCTGAAGAAACTGCCATTTGACGAACTGAAGATCGACGGCAGCTTCATCACCGACATCGAAGGCAGCGAAAACAACCGCGCGCTTGTTCAGACCATGCTCGACATGGCGTCGACACTCGGCCTCTCGGCGGTGGCCGAGCATGTACAGACACCGCAGCAGGAAGCGCTTCTGAAATCGTCAGGCTGTGCGTATTTTCAGGGTTGGCTCTATGGCCGCGCGATGACGGGCAAAGACTTTTCCAAATTCGTCCTCGAGCGAAATCCCGCCTCGATACTCAAGTTTCCGAACTCGCGGCAGGGTGCATGAAAAAACCGGGGCCGAAGCCCCGGTTTCGAAAAGCAGCGTTCGATGAACGTTTGCTCTCAGCCGACGATTTCCGTGTCGGAGAACCAGTAGCGGATCTCCTCGGCTGCCGTCTCTGGTGCATCGGAACCGTGAACAGAGTTCTCGCCGATCGAGGTGGCGAACTCCTTGCGGATCGTGCCTTCGGCCGCTTCGGCCGGATTGGTGGCACCCATGACTTCACGGTTCTTCAGGATGGCGTTCTCGCCCTCGAGAACCTGAACGACGGTCGGGCCGGAGGACATGAACTCGCACAGCTCATCGAAGAACGGACGCTCCTTGTGCACGGCATAGAAGCCCTCGGCCTGACGGCGGCTCATCCACACGCGCTTCGATGCCACGACACGCAGGCCGGCATCCTCGAGCTTCTTGGTGATGGCACCGGTCAGGTTGCGCTTGGTGGCATCCGGCTTGATCATGGAAAATGTGCGTTCGATCGCCATGGTCTGTCCTTCGATTGTCTGGATTGAGAGCGTGAGCTCATTCGTGGAGATGGCGCGCTCTATAGCGGTCCGGAACGCACATGGGAAGGCCCTTCCCTTCAGGCGGCGGCGGGCACAGTCCGGCCGAGACCATCGTGAAGGTCCAGGCAGCGCCCGAACCACGCGGCGACCGGATCATCCGGGGAAAGAAGCTGGAATGGCGAGATGACGCGGGCCCACTGAAAAATGCCGGCCACGATATAGTCGGCGAAGAGGGGTCCCTGCCCGCCGATGAACGGCTGATCGGAGAGCATCAGGCGCAGCGGCGCCAGGCTCGCCCGAAAACCCTCAAGCCGATCCTCACGGCCCTTCGCCGTTTCCTCCAGGGTGCGCCCGAAACGTTTTTCACGGCTTTCGCGGAAATAGGCCTGATCGGCAGGCTCAAGTGCTGCATGGATCTCTAAAAGCAGGGAGGGGCCGATATAGCCGACAAGCGCGGTCTGCGCCCATTTTTCGATGAAGCGCGAAAGAGACCTGCCGCCTTCGCCGGCAAAAAGCGAGGGCCGGTCGGGATAAGTCTCCTCGAGATAAAGTGCGATCTGGAAGGAATCGGTCAACGCCCGCTCTCCATCCCGAATGACCGGAACGGTCCTGAACTCTCCAGCCTCGATGCCCGCGATCTGGGTGAAGCGCACGGGAACCGACCTGAAATCGAGCCCCTTGTGGGCCAGCGTAAAGGCAGTTTTCCAGCAATGCGGACTGAACGGACGCGTTTCGTCCGCGCCCACGAGATCGTACAATGCAATCGTCACGCTTGGTCCTTTCGGTTACGGGTGAGACCTGACAGGGTGCGTACGATTGCACATTCGGTTCATATGACAATGCGCCAAATGCAGGATTTCCTGCTCCAGATTCCGGACAAGAGACGATGAAACAGCACTTCGAAATGTTCGCTTCCTACAATCACTGGGCCAATGCCAGAATTTACGAAGCCGCACAGGCACTGGAAGCGGAGGCGCTCAACCGCGACGTGGGTGTCTTTTTCAAATCGCTGATGGGCACACTGAATCACATTCTGGTGGCCGATCTCATCTGGATGAAGCGTTTTACAGGTGAAGGGGCAGCCCCCGGTCGTCTCGACACGATCCTGCATTCAGCGCTGCCGGCCCTGCGCATTGCCCGGGAAGGTGAAGACCAGCGCATCATAAACTGGGTCGAAAGCCTTGAAGAAGAAGCTTTTTCCGGACGCTTCACCTATGTGACCGTTACCGATGTAAGAACCGTTTCCCAACGCCTTGCACCCGCATTGAGCCATTTCTTCAATCATCAAACGCACCATCGGGGGCACGCCCACGCCGCACTCTCCATCCTCGGAGCGGAAGCGCCCTCGATCGACTTGATTTATTTCCAGCGAACGAAGGCAGGCTCCCGATTTGGGTAAATGCACTTCCATTAAAACAAACAAAATGAGAATTACAATATTTTTATAAATAAGTTCTCTTACTTATTCGATAAACCATATCGATAATGTAAGTATTTATCAGAAAAGAAAACCCCTACCTTCCTCCTTGTTTGAAATATTTCGATCCGCAAGGAGGACGATAATGAATATTATACATAGAAACATACTCGCCATCATGGCGAGCGGAGCGATTGCACTCGCGATGGCACTGCCGGCTGCCGCAATCGACATTGGCGGCGTAAGCGTTGGCGGGAATGACAATGGCGGCGTCAGCGCCAGTGTCGGCGGCGTCTCAGCGTCGGTGGGAACCAGCGACGGCGTATCGGCCAACGTAGGTGCAGACCTCGGATCGACCTCAGCCAGTGTCGGCGCTTCGGTCGGCGGAGGCGGCGGCCTGGCTGACGTCAGCGCAGACGCGAATGTCGGTGGAGCTGTCAGCGCCACGAGCAGCACGACGGTCGGTGGCGGTGGCGGCCTCCTCGGCTCAAGCACCTCTGCATCCATCAACGGCGGCAGCGGCCTGAATGCCAATGTCGGCGCAAACATTGGAAGCGGCGGCGTGAATGCGGGCGTCGGTGCGAATGTCGGGACCGGAGGCCTCGGCGCACTTTTCAGGTTCGGCCTCGGCAGGCGCAACAACCCCGATGACAATGGTCCGAATGCAGGCAATCCAGGCGGACAGAACCCGGGCAATGGCGGCGGCATCTCTGGCGGCGGCAATCGCGGCAGCAAGAACTTTGGACGCCGCTCTCTCAGCGGCCTCAGCGATCAGCAGCTCGCCGTCTACCGCAAACGCTGTGTGAACATTCTGCGCGATCCGAACGCGTGGGACTACGATCTCGTGCAGTTGTGCAAATTCCTTCGCCAGGCTGCAGCCCGGTGAGGAGCGCGAACAATAGCGGTGTGGCCCATTTTTCCTGGGCCACACCTGTCTGCTTTCGGCAACACCAGACATTTTCCGACACGGCACGGCATCAGCTTTGACGGTCGCGGCTTGCCAGGCCGGCGGCGAGCCGTCAAAACGCCGTCATGTTGACGATTTCAAACCTATCGCTGCGCATCGCAGGCCGACTTCTGATCGACCAGGCGTCGCTTACCCTCCCCGCTGGAACCAAGGCTGGCCTTGTCGGCCGCAACGGCACCGGCAAGACCACGCTTTTTCGCGCCATCACCGGGGACCTCGTTTCAGAGACCGGTACCGTCAGCGTGCCGAAAGGAACCCGGATAGGCCAGGTTGCACAGGAAGCGCCGGGCACGGACGAACCGCTGATCGATATCGTGCTGCGGGCGGACACCGAACGCGAAGCTCTGTTGAATGAGGCCAAAACGGCAACAGACGCTCATAGAATTGCGGAAATCCAGACGCGATTAACCGATATCGACGCCCATTCGGCAGAGGCCCGGGCAGCATCCATCCTGTCCGGCCTCGGTTTCGACGCGGACGCGCAGAAGCGTCCCGCATCTTCGTTTTCCGGTGGCTGGCGCATGCGCGTGGCGCTGGCGGCCGTGCTCTTTACCCAGCCTGACCTCTTGCTGCTCGACGAACCGACGAACTATCTCGACCTCGAAGGCACGCTCTGGCTCGAGAACTATCTTTCGCGCTATCCGCACACGGTTCTTCTCATCAGCCACGATCGCGATCTTCTGAACCGGGCCGTTTCGTCCATCGTGCATCTGGAGCGCAAGAAACTGACCTTCTGGCGCGGCGGTTACGACCAATTCGCCCGGCAATATGCCGAGAAGGCGGAGCTTCAGGAAAAGATGCGCGTGAAGCAGGACGCGCAGCGCAAGCACATGCAGTCCTTTGTCGACCGCTTTCGCTACAAGGCTTCGAAGGCTCGCCAGGCACAGTCACGCCTGAAGGCGCTGGAACGCATGTCGCCCATGGCCGCGGTGGTGAACGAGACAGTGCTGCCGTTCCGCTTTCCCAATCCGGAGAAGGCGGTCGCCTCCCCGATCATCGCGCTCGATGGCGGCGCCGTCGGCTATACGCCCGGCAAGCCCGTTCTGCGCGGGCTTTCGCTGCGCATCGACAATGACGACCGGATCGCGCTTCTTGGCGCGAACGGCAACGGCAAGTCGACATTCGCAAAACTGATTGCCGACCGGCTGACGCTGGAAAAGGGCTCAAAGACCGTCGCGCCCGGGCTGAAAGTCTCGATCTTCGCCCAGCATCAGCTTGACGACCTGCGCCCGGACGAGGATGCCTATCAGCACCTGAGACGGCTGATGCCCGACGCGCCAGAAGCGAAAGTGCGGGCACGGGTGGCGCAGTTCGGCCTGACCACCGAAAAAATGTCGACGCCTGCCCGCGACCTGTCAGGCGGCGAGAAGGCACGGCTTCTGATGGGGCTCGCCACGTTCGAGGCCCCGCATCTGCTCATCCTTGACGAGCCGACGAACCACCTGGACATCGACAGCCGCGAGGCGCTTGTCGAGGCGCTGAACATGTTCGACGGGGCCGTGATCCTCATCAGCCACGACCGCCACCTGATCGAGGCAACGGCCGACCGGCTGTGGATCGTCGGTGACGGGACGGTCTCGTCTTACGATGGTGACATGGACGACTATCGCGCCCGCATGACGGGCGGGGCGAGCCGCAATCGGGAGAAGCGGGAAACGGACAAGGCCTCCAAGGCGGACAAGCGCAAGGAGGCGGCGCGCAAGCGCGCAGCCCTCGAGCCGCTTGCCAAGGAAATCAAGGCAACCGAGGGGTTGATCGAGCGGACACGCAAGCGGATCGATGCCATCGAGGCGCGGCTTGCCGATACGAGCCTTTACGACAAGGAGCCGAAAAGGGTTTCGGAACTGGCCAAGGAGCGCTCCGATCTTGCCACCATGCTGGCAAGGCACGAAGATCGGTGGCTGACGCTTTCCAGCGAATATGAGGAAGGAATGGCCTGATGGCACCGCCGCTCACCATTGGCTTCGACGCGGACGACACGCTCTGGCACAATGAGCGCTTCTACCGCCTGACCGAGGCCCGTTTTGCCGAACTTCTCGCCGATTTCGCCGACGCCGGGCACCTGACCGAGCGGCTTCTTCAGGCCGAGAAGCGCAATCTCGGCAAATACGGTTTTGGCATCAAGGGGTTTACCCTCTCCATGATCGAGACCGCTGTCGAGGTGACGGACGGGCGTGTGCCCGCCGCGACGATCCGCGACATTCTCGACGCAGGCCGCGAAATGCTCGATCATCCCGTCGAGACGCTGCCCCACGCAAAGGAAGCGCTGGAAGCGCTTTCCGGGCGCCATCGGCTGGTGCTGATCACCAAGGGCGACCTTTTCGATCAGGAACGCAAGCTGGCGGCTTCGGGTCTTGGCGATTATTTCGATGCCGTCGAGATCGTCAGCGACAAGTCGCGCGGGACCTATCAGCGGATTTTCGCGACCCATGGCGACGGGCCGGACCATGCGATGATGATCGGTAACTCGCTCAAGTCCGATGTGATCCCGGCAATCGAGGCAGGCGCCTGGGGGGTGTTCGTGCCGCACGACCTGACCTGGTCGCACGAGCACGCGGACGAACCGGACACCGCACCCCGCTTCCGAAAAATCCCACATTTGGGTGAAATCGAAGCGGTTCTGGCGGAAATCGGTTAGCGATTTCGGTGGATTGGCGGTGCGGGCGCCCTCGCCCTTCGACAAGCTCAGGGTGAGGGTTTTTTTGTAAGGCAGGGCGCTGACGCGCCGAAAGCCAGTCGTCCGCCTACGCCTTTTTCTGCCAGCGTCTGTCCGGCCCCTGCTGCCAGTAGGTGACGGCATGGCCTGCAGATTTAAGCGCTTTCCAGTGTCCGCGCGCTGCATCGAGCTGGGAAGCATCGTGGCCGTCGAACATCACGACGGCACGTTCATATCCGTCCACACCGGTCGGATCGGCTCCGTCAACGAAAAAGCGGATCTGCGCGCCATTCGGATTGGATGCGGCATCGGTCAAAAGCACGGGCTGATGCCCGGGATGCGCGTCACGGTCCGTGCCATGAGCGAGGAAGGCTTCCTCGCGCCATGTCCACAGCCAGTTATCGAGCGCGTCGCAACGCTCGCGGGTGCCCGTCTGGATCACCACCCTCCACCCCCGCTCGAGGCTTTTCTCCACCAGAGGCGGCAGCGCCTCCTCCAGGGTCGATTCGGTCAGGTGGTAGAAGAGGACATCCATCGGCCTATTCGTAGCTGTCGGCCACCAGGCGGTCGAGCAGGCGCACGCCGAAGCCCGAACCCCAGGACCGGTTGATCTCATCGAGCGGCGCGCCCATGGCCGTGCCGGCGACATCCAGATGCGCCCAGGCACCGTCCTTGACAAAGCGCTTCAGGAACTGGGCCGCGGTGATGGAACCGGCCATGCGGCCGGCGGAGTTCTTCATGTCCGCATTCTTGGAATCGATCTGCTTGTCATATTCCTCGCCAAGCGGCAGGCGCCAGACCTTCTCGCCCGTTGCCTCACCGGCAGAGAAAAGCCGCTCGGCCAGCGTGTCGTCATTGGAAAACAGGCCCGCCCGGTGGTGGCCGAGCGCCACCATGACGGCGCCGGTAAGCGTGGCGAGGTCCACCATGAACTGCGGCTTGTAGCGGTCGTTGCAGTACCAGAGCACATCGGCCAGGACGAGACGCCCTTCCGCATCGGTGTTGATGACCTCGATGGTCTGGCCCGACATAGAGGTGACAATGTCACCGGGGCGCTGGGCATTGCCGTCTGGCATGTTTTCGACCAGGCCGATCAGGCCGACGACATTGACCTTTGCCTTGCGGGCGGCGAGCGCGTGCATGACGCCGACGACGGCGGCGGCACCGCCCATGTCGCCCTTCATGTCTTCCATACCGCCAGCCGGCTTGATGGAAATGCCGCCCGTGTCGAAGACAACGCCCTTGCCAACGAAGGCGACCGGCTTTTCCTTCGCCTTGCCGCCGTTCCACTCAATGATCGCCAGACGCGGCGGGCGCACCGAGCCCTGGGCAACACCCAGAAGCGCGCCCATGCCGAGCTTCTTCATCTCCTTCTCGGTCAGAATCTCGACCTTTGCGCCTAGCTTTTCCAGTTCCTTCGCCTTCGCGGCGAACTCGACCGGGCCCAGAACATTGGCTGGTTCGTTAACGAGGTCACGCGCAAGCACGACGCCATTTGCGACAGCCTCGGCGCGTGCAAAGGCCTTTTTCGCCGCCGACGGATCGGCACACTGGACGGAAATCTTCAGCTTCTTGGCCGGCTTGTCGTTTCCATTGTCGCGATTCGTGGTCTTGTATTTGTCGAAGCTGTAGGCACGCAGAAGCATTCCAAGCGCGATGCCGGCGGCTGCTCCGGCATCGATTTCGGCACCGTCAACATCCGCCACGACGGTGATCTCGGAAGCGGACTTGCCGGCGGCCAGCGCCGCACCACCGATTTTCAAAAGCGCCTCTTCCGCGAGCTCATCAGGCTTGCCGACGCCAACGGCCGTCAACCGGTCGAGCTGCGAGCCGGAGGGCGCCAGAACTTCGACGCTCTTTGCCAGTTTGCCCGAAAAACCCGACACCTCGAAAGCCCGCGCGAGAACCCCCTCCGGATCGCAGACCTTCGCGTTTTTCCCCAGACCGCCGCCTTCGGACGCCAGAACGATGACGGTGCCCTTGCCGGGCATTGCGAATTTGGCGAAGGAGACGGTCGGTCTGTCGGTCATGATATTTCCCAGATTTCCGTGATTGGTCGATAGAAGGCGCCGGCGATCTTGGAGGTTTTATGCGAATTGGCAAGGCCCGCACGCGGGGGCGTCCGGATTTTTCACCGGTGCGTGCGATCCGTGCGACGTGGTTATCTCTCCGTAAGCAAGCTGTTAACCGCGTTTGTTTCGCATTTTCTAACCAATCCCACCCAAAGTCTCGCAAGGGACAAGAAATGGTGGGCCGCCCTTCAAAGCCGGCAGTTGCGCATTGTGCGCGCGCGTCAGGACCGTTAGGTTCGCGCGCGCCTTTAAAGGGCTGTTCCAACGAAACGGATTGTCGATATCCATGCGGGTGATCGAACTTTACATCATGCGTCGCACCTTCGCGCTTTTCGCGGCGGCGTTGCTGTGGGTGCTCGCACTGGTGTGGACGACGCAGGTGCTGAACCGGATCGACCTCGTGACCGACAGTGGCCAGTCCGCCGGCACGTTCTTTTTCGTTGCCGCCCTGGTTCTGCCGTCCGTGATCCCCATCGTGATTCCCTTCGCACTCGGGATCGCCATCGCCCAGACGCTGGCGACGATGAATTCCGATTCCGAGCTGGTGGTCATCAACGCGTCGGGCGCGCCGCGCGCCACCATCATCCGCCCGATCCTCATCATCGCCATCGGCGCCAGCCTTGCCTCCTTCCTGATCAACAACACGCTGGAACCGGCCTCACGGCAGGCTTTCCGGTCGGTGCTCGCCAACGCCCGCGCGGACCTGATCACCACCGTGCTGCAGGAGGGGTCTTTCCAGAAAGTGGATGACGGGCTTTTCGTGCAGGTTTCGGAGCGCCTGCCCAACGGGCTGCTCGGCGGCATTTTCGTGGCCGATTCGCGCGATGAGAACACCAAGCTCGTCTATCACGCACGAACCGGCGCTGCCGTGGAGCGCGAAGGCGGTTCCATTCTCGTGATGCAGGACGGCATGGTGCAGCGGCAGTCGGCCAATGGCGACGTGTCGACGATCCGTTTCGATTCCTACGCGTTCGATCTTTCGCAGTTCTCAAGCGGGGGTGGTGGAGAACCCACCCTGCACCCCAAAGACCGGTCGCTTGCCTTCCTGATGAACCCGGATGTGAACGACAGTTTCTACAAGAAGTCACCGCAGATCATCCGCGCGGAACTGCATATGCGCCTTTCCGAATGGCTCTATCCGCTCGTTTTCGCCATGGTGGCGCTGGCGGTCGCGGGCGATGCGCGGTCGTTCCGTGAAGCGCGGCTGCACCCGATCGTCACCACGATGGCGATTGCGCTGATCGTTCGGTGGGTCGGGTTCTATTCGGGTACGGAAGCCGAAAGCTCCCCATTCTTCTCCTTCGTGCTCTATGCCGCTCCGCTTTTGATGATTGGACTATGTGCGGTGTTCATCGCCACCAATCGCGTGATGGAACTGCCAACGCACTGGGTCGAGAAGCTGAACGCGCGCATGCAACGACTGACCGACGGTATGACGCACTGGCGCGTCCGGTTCGCGAACAGGCGGGCCCCGGCCGGGAGGCGCGGATGATCGGTCTGACCCTTGGCGGCTACTTCTTCCGCCGATACGCCTCGATAGCGGCATGGAACTTCTTCGGCATCGGCCTGCTGATCTTCATCGTGACGTTCGCAGAAGTGTCGAGCCGTTCGGCCGGATTGCCCGGCTATACGGCACAATGGGCTTTTTCACTCGCCGCGCTGCAGACGCCGATCATCCTGCTCCAGGCGATTCCCTTTATCGGACTCATCGCGGCAATGGCGACGCTGATCAGCCTGAACCGCAAATACGAGCTGGTGGTGGCGCGGGCCGCCGGTGTTTCGGCCTGGCAGTTCCTGACGCCGATCGCGTTCGGCTCCTTCCTGTTCGGTGTCCTTGCCGTGGCGGCGCTCAACCCGCTGGCGGCCAATGGCTTCGCCCAGGCACAGAGCGTCGAAGCCGAAGTGCGCGGGGCCAAGAGCAGCACCAATTCCGAAGCCGAGCAGTGGATCAAGCAGCGCTCGGGCGACGAGGAAACCATCATCGGATCGAGTGCCGTTCTGAACGGCGGCCAGGTGCTGGTGCGCCCGACCTTCTTCCGAATCGATGCCGAGGGCAGGATATTCGAGCGCCTCGACGCAGAGCGGGCATTCCTGCGCGACGGATACTGGGATCTGCAGGCCGTGGCACGTCGACGCGGTACCGCTGCGGCAGAAAAAATCGAGAGCATCCAGATCGAGACCAACCTGCAGCCGGAGTTCGTCGGCGAGCAACTCGCCCGGCCGGAAGCGACATCGATTTACGCACTGCCCGGGAAGATTGAAGTTGCCCGCTCCTTCGGGCTTAAAGCGAACGCGTTTGCCACGCATTTTCATTCACTTGTGGTGTTGCCCCTGCTCTTGGTCGCCATGACCCTGATTGCCGCTACGGTATCGATGAGATTTACCAGAATGGGACAGTCAGCAACGGTGATTCTGGGTGGAATCCTCGCCGGGTTTCTGCTTTATGTGGTTTCGGTCCTGGTCAAGGCGTTCGGCAGCGCCGGAGTTGTTCCTCCGGTTGTGGCTGCTTGGACGCCTGTGGTCGTGGCGATGTTCTACGGGGTGACTTTCCTATTGTACAAGGAGGACGGTTAGTGGGGGTTGCGGCAAACAGAGCCGGCATGTCCGCATGGTTAGCGCATTTGATGGGCGCGACCGCGCTGGCAACCTTGTGCACCTATACATTGCTCCCGCAGGCCCCTGCCCTGGCGCAGACGGGTGGTCTGGACGTTGCCGATCTGCCGCAGGACGCCCAGATGCTCCTGACGGCCGACAATCTCATTTACGATAACGATCTCAACACGATCACCGCCGCAGGCGGCGTGCAGATTGAATATGCCGGCAACAGCCTTGTCGCAGACCGCGTCGTCTATGATCGCAGGACGTCGCGCGTGGTGGCGCGCGGACGCGTGCAGATCATCGAAGAAGATGGCAACAAGATTTTTGCCGACGAAATCGATGTGACCGACGATTTCCGCGATGGATTCGTCAATGCCCTGCGAATCGAGACCGTCGACAAGACCTACTTCGCTGCTGAAAGCGCGGAGCGTTCAGGCGGGCAACTGACGACCTTCAACAATGGCGTCTATACCGCGTGCGAGCCCTGCCGCGAAAAACCCGGCAAGCCACCGATCTGGCAGATCAAGGCCCAGAAGATCATCTGGAACGGCGAATCGAAAACCGTCCGGTTTGAAGGCTCGCGCTTCGAATTCTTCGGCATGCCGATCGCCTACCTGCCCTTCTTCGAAGTCGCAGACCCGACGGTGAAGCGGAAGTCCGGCTTCCTCATTCCCGGCGCCTCCTACAAAAAGGAAATGGGGGTTGGCGTCAGCGTCCCCTACTATTTCGCATTCTCCCCTACCTACGACCTGACCGTCACCGGAACCTACTACACCAGGCAGGGCTTTCTGGGCGAAGCCGAGTGGCGCCAGCGCTTCGACAACGGCCAGTACAGCATCAAGATCGCGGGCATCAAACAGCAGGAACCGGAAGCCTGGGGCGCAAACAGCGTCAATGGCAGCGAAACCGGCCGCGGCATGATCGGTTCGAAAGGGCAGTTCCGCATCAATCCGCGCTGGACATTCGGCTGGGATGTCCTGGCGCAGACCGACAAGAATTTTTCGCGCACCTATGGCATCGATGGATTTTCCGACACGGTTCAGACATCGCAGCTCTACCTGACGGGCCTCGACGACCGGAATTTCTTCGACCTTAGAGCCTATCATTTCGACATTCAGGAAGATGTTCTGGATACCTCGCCCAACGCGCGGAACGACAAGCAGCCCTGGGTGCTGCCGAGCTTCGATTATTCCTACACACCGGATGAGGCCGTTGCCGGCGGCGAGCTGAATTTCGATGTGAACGTGCAGAACGTCTATCGGGACAGCCTTAGCCAATCGATCGTCAACGGAGATTCCACAAGAATCGACGGCGTCGAAGGGCTGGCCAGCCGCATGACGGCCGAGGCCGAGTGGAAACGTTCCTTCGTCAGCACGGGCGGTCTGGTGGTGACGCCGATCCTTCAGGCACGCGGCGACGCCATCTATACCGACTATGATGCGACGACCGTCAACGGCGTCACGAGTTTCGAGCTGAACGGAACCGCCGTCGGCAGTGACGTGCGCTCTTCCTACTACCGTTACATGGCGACGGCCGGTCTCGAGGCCCGCTGGCCGATCCTCTTCTCCACCTCGAGCGCCAGCCATGTTCTGGAGCCGATGGCGCAGATTTTCCTGCGCCCGGACGCCCCCTATCAGGACAGGCTCGGCATTCCGAACGAAGACGCCCAGTCGCTTGTCTTCGACGCAACGACGCTGTTCGAGCGCGACAAATTCTCCGGTTATGACCGGATCGAAGGCGGCACGCGCGCCAATGTCGGTATCCGCTATTCCGGCAGTTTCGCCAATGGATGGACCACGCAGGGGCTGTTCGGCCAGTCGTATCATCTGGCCGGCGCCAACCCGTATGCCCAGACGGATCTTGTTCACGCCGGCGCCTATTCCGGCCTGGAAACCGATGTCTCGGATTTTGTCGGCATGATCGGCATTGCCAGCCCGAACGGATTCGCGTTTTCCGCCGGTGCACGGTTTGACGAGAAAACATTCGACATTCGCCGCACCGACCTGAAAACGGCCGCCACCTTCGGGCAGCTCACAACATCGCTGCAATATGCATATATCGAAGCGCAGCCGCTCTACGGCTTCGAAGATGATCGTCAGGAAGTCACCGGTGTGGCCAAGGTTCGCTTTGACGAAAACTGGAGCGGCTTTGCTTCGGGCACATATGATATCGAAAGCCAGACCCTGGTGAAAAACAACTACGGGTTCTCCTACGGGGATGAGTGCTTCATCTATTCGATGACCTATTCGCGCAGCAAGAACCGCGACACGCAGGAAGTCAGCCAGTCCTTCGGCTTCCGTATATCGTTGCGCACGATCGGCGACTTCGGAACGAGCAGTGGCGATCTGAACACCAGCTTCTAGTATTTTTCTGAAAGGCCCCGTTTGATCGACGGGGGCCGCCTTCATGACCGTCTATGACCTGCCGCGGCGTCAAAGGTCATGTTTTTGCCCCACGCGCTGTCGATAAAAACAGCCTAAGGGACTGTAGCTCCCGTGCATTTGCTGTTATCTCAGTCGCAATTGCGGGGTGCAAAGATGAGAAAAATGACGATGTTTAGCAATTGCAGACGCTTCCTGCGCACAGGCGTTCTGACGCTGGCCATGGCGGCGGCAATGCCTCTGTTCAATGGGGCCGGCGCACTGGCGACGGAAATTCGCTACGTGGTGAACAACGTTCCGATCACCAGCTACGATATCGACCGCCGCGTGGCGTTTCTGAAGCTTCAGCGTGAAGGCGGCAATCTGCGCCAGAAGGCTACGGATCAGATGATCGAGCAGACGCTGAAGCTGCAGGAAATGCAGCGCCGCAATGTCAACATTCCCGACGAGATGGTGAATCAGGCCTATGCCCGCTTTGCCAACGGCAACCGGATGTCGACAAGCCAGCTGAACACCGTGCTTGCGCAAAGCGGTGTGACTTCCGATCACTTCAAGGAGTTCATCCGCTCCCAGATCGGCTGGGGCCGTGTCATGCAGGCCCGCACCAGCTCGACCGGCCGCATGAGCGAGCAGGATGTCGTCGCCAAGATGCTCGAGCAGGGCGGCAGCAAGCCCAGCGCGACCGAATACATGCTCCAGCAGGTGATTTTTGTCGTTCCATCAGGCGAGCGTTCGAGCCTGCTTGGCAAGCGCAAGCGTGAGGCGCAGGCAATGCGCGACCGGTTCCAGGGCTGCGACAGCACGCGCCAGTTTGCCAAGGGGCTGATCGACGTGACGGTGCGCGACCTGGGTCGTGTTCTTGAGCCGGAACTTCCCACGGACTGGAAAGACCAGATCAAGAAGACCTCCCCCGGCAATGCGACGGGTGTGCGCGAGACCGATCGGGGTGTCGAGTTCATCGGCGTGTGCAGCACGCGCGAGGTCTCCGACGACCGGGTTGCGCAGATGGTGTTCCAGAACGAAAATTCCGGGAACGACGCCATGGAAAAGGAAGCGCAGGCGTATCTCGCCGAGCTGCGCAAGAACGCACGTATCAGCCAGCGCTGATCAGTCGAGGGCCCGGACTGACCAGGCCCCTTTCTTTCAACCAGATGTTTCTCCAGGAGGAGATGGCTCGTGCTTCCGCTCGCGCTCAGCATCGGCGATCCTTCCGGGATAGGCCCCGAGATCATCCTTCAGGCCTGGCTTGAGAGGAACAGGCTCGGGCTGCCCCGGTTCTATGTGCTGGGCGATCCCGGCCTGCTCGCAGCGCGTGCACGCCGCCTGGGGCTCGACGTTCCGCTCTCAGAAGCAGATCCGGAAGCGGCTTCCGCCGTCTTTTCCGAGCGTCTGCCCGTGTCGCCGCTCCAGAACAGGCTGGCAGACAATCCAGGGCATCCCGAAACGGTGAATGCCGCAGGCGTGATCGAGGCGATATCGCGCGCCGTCGACGACACGATGCAGATGCGCGCGGCGGCTGTCGTCACCGCGCCCATCGCCAAGAAGCCGCTCTATGACGCCGGTTTCCGTTTTCCCGGCCATACCGAGTATCTCGGCCATCTCGCCGAGGAGATCACCGGACGCGCGGCCACACCCGTGATGATGCTTGCCGGGCCTGAACTGCGCACCGTGCCTGTCACCGTGCATGAGGCTCTGGCGGGTGTTCCCGCGACCCTCACGCAATCGCTGGTGGAAGAGACGGCCCGGATTGCGGCGCGTGACCTCAGGGAACGCTTCGGCATTTCCGCACCCCGTCTTGCCGTTGCCGGTCTCAACCCGCATGCGGGCGAAGGCGGAGCGATGGGAACGGAAGACCGCGATGTCATCGCACCGGCAATCAACGCATTGCAGGCTGAGGGCATCAACGCATTTGGCCCCCTGCCCGCCGATACGATGTTCCACGCACGTGCGCGCCAAGGCTACGACGCAGCACTGTGCATGTATCACGATCAGGCACTGATCCCGGTCAAGACGATCGCCTTCGACGAGACGGTGAACGTCACGCTTGGTCTTCCCTTCATCCGCACCTCTCCCGACCATGGCACGGCCTTCGACATTGCCGGGAAGGGCATCGCAAGGGCCGAAAGCATGATTGCGGCGATCAGGCTCGCGCGCGAGCTGGCGGACAATGCCGGTGGCGCGCGATGAGCGCGGACGGGCTTCCGCCGCTGCGCGAGGTGATCTCCCGCCATGGCCTTGCGGCGAAGAAATCGCTCGGCCAGAATTTTCTACTCGATCTCAATCTGACGGCCAAAGTGGCGCGTGCCGCCGGCAATCTCGAGGGTGCGACGGTGATCGAGGTCGGGCCCGGCCCCGGAGGGCTGACGCGTGCATTGCTGATGGCGGGCGCGGAGCGGGTTATCGCCGTGGAGCGTGATGAGCGCTGCCTTGACGCGCTGGCGGAGGTCGCCGCGCGCTATCCGGGACGGCTCGACGTTGTGAGTGGCGATGCCATGGAGACGGATTTCGCCGCTCTGGCTTCGAACGCGCAGGGCGAGGTGCGGATCGTGGCGAACCTGCCCTATAACATTGGCACCGAGCTTCTGGTGCGCTGGCTTACGCCCGAGAGATGGCCACCCTTCTATGCGTCGATGACGCTGATGTTCCAGCGCGAAGTCGCGCAACGCATCGTTGCCAGTGCCGGCGACAAGGCCTATGGCCGGCTTGGAGTTCTGGCCGGGTGGCGCACCGAGGCAAAGATTGCTTTCGACCTGCCGCCACAGGCCTTTACGCCGCCGCCCAAGGTAACCTCGTCGGTGGTGCATATCGTCCCGCGCGCGGCGCCGCTGGCCGTGGAGCCGGCGAAACTGGCGAAGATCACCGAAGCAGCCTTCGGGCAGCGCCGCAAAATGCTGCGCCAGAGCCTGAAATCGCTCGGCGGCGAGACGCTTCTGGCACGGGCGGGCATCGATGCAACGCGCCGGGCAGAAACGCTTTCGGTGGCGGAATTCGTGGCGCTTGCAAACAACACCTGAGTGTCAGCTTGGTTCTTCCGCGAGAAGCCCCGCCACGAAATCAAACAGGCCGGGACGCCGGTCGCGGCGCAGACGCTCCGCCTCGACAATGGAGCGGACGGCCGAAAAGGCCGGGTCGAGCTGTTCGTTGATGACCACGTAGTCGTAATCGATCCACTTCTCGATCTCGGTGCGCGCGTTCCTGAGACGGGTCTGGATGATCTCCGGCGTATCCTCGGCCCGGCGTGTCAGGCGACCGAGAAGCTCCTTCATCGTCGGCGGCAGGATGAAGATGGACACGACATCTCCGCGCATTTTCTCGCGCAACTGCTCAGCGCCCTGCCAGTCGATGTCGAACAGCATGTCGCGGCCCTCGGTCAGCGCCTTTTCAACCGGCGCACGGGGCGTGCCGTAAAAATTGCCGTGAACCTCTGCCCATTCGAGCAGGTCGTCATTGTCGCGCATGATCTCGAACTCGCGCTGCGACTTGAAATGATAATGCACGCCCTCGATTTCGCTGCCGCGGCGCGCGCGGGTCGTCACGCTGACGGAAAGCTCGAAACCGGGAACCTGCGCCAGAAGCGTGCGCGCGATGGTGGATTTTCCGGCACCCGAGGGCGAGGACAACACCAGCATCAGGCCGCGGCGTGCGACGTCTGTCAAAACGGCAGGAGATGTTTCCGAGGACATGGTCTACTCCAGATTTTGCACCTGCTCGCGAAACTGATCAACCACGGCCTTCAACTCAAGGCCGATGGCCGTCACCGTTGCCGCGTTGGATTTTGAGCAAAGCGTGTTGGATTCGCGGTTGAATTCCTGGCCCATAAAATCAAGCTTTCGGCCGATGGGACCGCCGGACGCGATCAGGGCCCGCGCGGCTGCAATGTGCGTGCGCAGGCGATCGATCTCCTCGCGGATGTCGGCCTTGGCGGCAAGGATGGCGGCTTCCGCATGCAGTCGGTCCGCATCGAAGCCGGTGGTCGCATCCATGAGACGGGCCACCTGCTCCCGCAGACGCTCCCGGATGGCCTCCGGCGAGCGCGAGCGGTCGGCCTCAACCTGATCAGACAGCGTTTCGATGCGCGACACCTGATCGAGCAATATGGCTTCCAGTGCGCCACCTTCCGCGCAGCGGGCTTCTTCAAGCCCCCGGAGAGCATCGTCGAGAGCGGCGAGAATCGCCTCGTCGAGGGAGGCGCGCAGGTCTTCGTCAGCCACGGGATCGGCAAAATCGAGGACCCCGCGCAGGGCAAGGAGCCCGTCGGCTGTCGCCGGGGCCGCGCCGAACTGCTCATGAAGCCGGCCGGCAAGTGCTGCAACCTCTTTCAGGAAATCCTCGTCTACGACCGGACGGCGCAGGGCATCGCTCTGCTTAAAGGTCAGGGAAGCCTGTACATTTCCACGGGCAAAGCACTTTTGCAGGCGTTGGCGGGCCATCGGCTCGATACGCTCGAACCCAGGCGGCAGACGAAAACGGGCTTCAAGGCTCCGTCCATTGACCGACTTGATCTCCCAGACGATGCCGCCGGCCTCATGATCACGCGCGGCGCGGGCAAAACCCGTCATGCTCTGGAGCCTGCTCATGCGTCCCCTCGTGCAGTCGTTCCCTGCGCGCATGTCCGGCTCAGTTCGAACCGTTCTCGCCCGCGTTTTCTTCCTCTGCCCGACGCTCGCGCTCAATCTTGCGCCAGCGTGCGACATTCTCGTTGTGCTCCTTGAGCGTCCTGGCGAAAACGTGTCCGCCCGTTCCGTCAGCGACGAAATAGAGTTCGTCCGTCTTGGACGGATTGGCCACCGCCTCCAGCGCTGCCCGGCCTGGATTGGCGATGGGTGTGGGCGGGAGACCGTCGATCAGATAGGTGTTGTAGGGCGTCTTCTTGTCGAGATCGGAGCGATAGATCGGCCGATCGGATGGTTTCCCCTGCCCGCCAAACAGCCCATAAATGATGGTGGGGTCCGACTGGAGCCGCATGCCCTTGCGCAGACGGTTGATGAACACGGCCGCGACGCGCGGACGCTCGTCGGCAATGCCGGTTTCCTTTTCGACGATCGAGGCCAGCGTCACGAACTCGTTCTTGTCCTTGACGGGCAGGTCCTCGTCGCGGCGCGCCCAGATGCTGTCCACCAGCTCCTGCTGGTCCTCAAGCAGTTTTTCAACAACCGCGCCACGGTCCATACCGCGTGTAAAGCGCAGTGTGTCGGCGGCGAGACTGCCCTCTGCCGGCATCTCCTCGGGCAGCGAGCCGGAAAGCTCTTCGGTTTCGCGGATCCGCTCGAACACCTGGAACACGGTCTGCCCCTCGGGAATGGTGAGCGAATAAAGAACGCTCTTGCCGCTCTTCAGGAGTTCCATGATCTCGTGCATCGAAGCACCGGCATCAATGGCGTATTCACCCGCTTTCAGTTCAGAATCCGCCCCATAGGCACGAACGCCGAGCGAAAAGATGCGGGCATCGGAAATGACGCCTTCCCGCTCAAGCAGGCTCGCGATCTGGCGCACACCTGTGTTCGGCTTGATCATCACGGTCTCGGCCGTGCGCGACGGGCCGGGCTGATGAAACTCCCGGTTGCCGAAGTAGAAGGCGAAACCGGCGAGAATGACCAGGAACACAATGGAGGAGAAGACGAAGTTCAGGAAAACCACGAACTGACTGCGCGCACGTTTCGAACGCCGTGGCGGCGGTGTGCCGGCCTCCGGTCGCAAAGTCTGGTTGGCCGATTTGAACGTGCGACCACGTTCTTCGCCTGCCTGACGGCCGAAGCCGGAATTGTCGCCGGAAGTCCCTGTCATGCCTCTTGGACCGCTCCCTTCAGAACGGCGCCAATGGTCGCCGGTCCTGTCCTAAATATTCGTGCGTTGAACGTTCACGCAGGCTTCGGAAAAAAGCATCTCCTGGGCCTGGCGCCCGCCATTTCGATTCGTGTCCGTCAGACTGAATTGCGAAAATGGCAAAACTGCAAGCCCGTTAGTGGAAAGCTTCAGGCGTCATAACGCCTGAAAACGAGAGACGCGTTGGTGCCGCCAAAGCCGAACGAGTTGGACAACGCCACGTCAATCTGCCGCTCACGCGGTTTGTTGGGCACCAGATCAATAGGCGTTTCCGCCTGTGGATTGTCGAGATTGATGGTCGGCGGCGCGATGTTGTCGCGGATGGCGAGAACGGAGAAGATGGCTTCTGCCGCACCGGCTGCACCCAGCAGATGACCGATCGACGATTTGGTGGACGACATCGACACCTTGCTCGCGGCATCGCCCAGAAGACGCTCCACGGCACCAAGTTCGATCGTGTCCGCCATGGTCGATGTGCCATGTGCGTTGATATAATCGAGATCGTCCGCGGTCAGGCCGGCGCGGTTCAGCGCTGCCTTCATGCAGCGATAGGCGCCGTCACCATCCTCGGCGGGAGCGGTGATGTGATAGGCGTCGCCCGTGAGGCCGTAGCCGACCACTTCCGCATAGATCTTTGCGCCACGCGCCTTTGCGTGTTCCAACTCTTCCAGAACGACAACGCCGGCGCCCTCGCCCATGACAAAACCATCACGGTCGCGGTCATAGGGCCGGGAAGCCTTTTCCGGCGTGTCGTTGAAGCTGGTGGAAAGCGCCTTGCAGGCCGAAAAGCCGGCAATGGAGAGGCGGGTGATCGGTGCTTCCGCACCACCTGCCAGCATGACGTCTGCGTCGCCGAGCATGATAAGGCGAGCTGCGTCGCCGATGGCATGTGCGCCTGTGGAACAGGCGGTCACCACCGCATGGTTCGGTCCCTTTAACCCGTGGCGGATCGACACCTGGCCCGAGACCAGGTTGATGATGTTGCCAGGGATGAAGAAGGGGCTGATGCGGCGCGGGCCGCGCTCAGCAAGCGTCAAGGCGTTTTCAGCAATGCCCTCGATGCCGCCGATCCCCGAGCCGATAAGCACGCCGGTGGCATATTTCTCATCGTCGGTTTCCGGTTTCCAGCCCGAATCCTCAAGCGCCTGGTCTGCCGCAGCAATGCCGTAGGTGATGAATTCACCGATCTTGCGCTGCTCGCGCGGCTCCAGAAAGGCATCGGGGTCGAATGCCCCCTCGCCTTCACGCGGGATCGAATTGGCGATCTTGCAGGCCAGGTCATCGACCTCGAAACGATCGATGCGGCTGGCCGCACTCTTGCCCGAAAGCAGGCTCTTCCACCCATGTTCAACACCGAGGCCGAAGGGTGAAAGAAGCCCCATACCGGTGACGACAACGCGTCTCATATGCTGATTATCCGCCTTGACTACGTTTCGTAGCGAAAACGCCGGACGGCGTCAGGCGGTCGCCTTGTCGATGTACTTCACAGCGTCGCCGACGGTGAGGATCGTCTCGGCTGCATCGTCCGGGATTTCAACGCCGAACTCTTCTTCGAACGCCATGACCAGCTCGACCGTGTCGAGGCTGTCTGCGCCAAGATCATCAATGAAGCTTGCGCCTTCGGTCACCTTGTCGCCTTCGACGCCCAGATGTTCGACAACGATTTTCTTAACGCGTTCTGCAGTATCGCTCATGAGAGAACCCTCGACTTTCTGAATTTCCGATCTTCGTTAGCCGCACGAATGCCGCTAATCAAGCGAAATGACGACTAAAGCGCCGATACGATCGACGCCCAGTCTGTTATGCTCCGATGACGATGCACAGCGTGCATGCGGCGGGCGGAACGGCTTCGAGCGGGCGCTTATCACGATTTTGGCGCGCGCGCCAAGCGTTATTCCACGTCCCGCCACTCCTGCGACCAGTCGCATCAGTCCCCAGACCCGGAGCGCCAGTCACGGCGCAGGAAACGCCAAACGACAGGCTCCACCGGGGTCTCGATCCCTTTGTTTCCATGTCGTACAGGTCTTTCGAGACGAGCGCCAAGAAAGGAAGCAAGCCTTGCCGCCTGATGGTTTTCTGCGGTGGTTTCACCAAATATCTCGCACAGGGCGAGTGTGGAGAAACCGAAGTCGAGCAGGCCGCGCGTGATCTCGGCGGCACTGCCGTAGCGCCCCCACATATCCGGCGAAAGCTCTATACCCAGCTCACCACTGCCCTGTGGACAATTTGCCGTGCGGACACCGGCGCAGCCGACGAGCCGGCCGGTTTTGCGCTCGATGACGGCAAACTGGTGGTTCCGGCGCGGGCGCTCCTGTGCCCATGTGCGGAAGAGCGCCACGAGTTCGGCGGGATCGCCCGCTTCCTGCCCGGCCTTATTGCGGGCGGAAACGAAGCGCGGGTCGGACTGGTAGGCGGCCAGTGCCGGAACGTCGGCGGGCTCGAAGTCGCGCAGCACAAAGCGCCTTGTGGCAAGCCCGTCCATCGTTCCTCCTGCCCGAACCGCGCTCAGATCATCGCCATGCCGCCATTGACATGCACGGTCTGGCCCGTGACGTAGGAGGCCTCATTGGATGCCAGATATGCGACGGCGGATGCGATTTCATCACCGCTGCCCATCCGTTTCATGGGAATGGCGCCCATGATCGCGTCGCGCTGCTTGTCGTTGAGCTTGTCGGTCATGGCCGATTCGATGAAGCCTGGAGCAACGCAGTTGACGGTGATCGACCGGCTGGCGATTTCCTGGGCAAGCGACTTGGAGAAGCCGATCAGACCTGCCTTGGAAGCACAGTAATTTGCCTGACCGGGATTGCCGGTGACGCCCACAACGGAGGTGATGTTGATGACACGGCCGAATCGGCGGCGCATCATCGGGTGTGTCAGTTCGCGGGTCAGCCTGAAAACAGAGCCGAGATTGATCTCCAGCACCTGATCCCAGTCATCGTCGCTCATGCGCACGAAAAGGCCGTCGCGGGTAATACCGGCGTTGTTGACGAGGATATCGACACCCTCAAGTTCCGATTCCGCCTTCTCGGCCAACTGTTTGACTTCATTGCGGTCCGACAGGTTGGCCGGGAACAGCCTGACACGATCGCCAAGATCGGCAGCCAGCGTTTCCAGCTTTTCAACCCGCGTGCCGTGCAGGCCGACAATGGCGCCCTGGGAATGCAGAATGCGTGCGATGGCCTCGCCGATGCCGCCGGATGCCCCCGTCACCAGTGCCTTGCGGCCGCTCAGATCAAACATGGCCTTGTCCTTTTCAATCACCTGAATTCCTGCTTTCGATTTGGCGGGCTCAGCCGAGCGCCGCCATTGCCGCTTCTATGTCTGCCGGCGTGTTGACCGGAACTGCGGCAAGATCGCGGTTGATGCGACGGGCGAGACCGGAGAGCACCTTGCCGGAGCCGATCTCATAGAGTGTTTCCACACCATTCTCGCCGAACCAGCCGACGGTTTCGCGCCAGCGCACCCGGCCCGTGACCTGCTCGACCAGCCGTTCGGCGATCTCTTCGGGATCACTCAAAGGCGAAACCGTGACATTGGCCACCACCGGAACAGCCGGGGCGTGCTTCCTGACATCGGCGAGTGCTTCGCGCATCGCCTCGGCCGCCGGCTGCATGAGCGCGGAATGGAAAGGGGCGGAAACCGGCAGCATGATCGCGCGCTTGGCGCCCTTCTCGGAGGCGAGCTTCGCGGCCTCTTCCACGGCGCTCCTGGCACCGGAGATCACGAGTTGTCCGCCGCCATTGTCATTGGCAATCTGGCAGACGCCCTCCTTGCCGGCAGCGGAGCAGACCGCTTCCACGTCGGCCGCCTCAAGACCGATGATCGCGGCCATCGCCCCCTCGCCCACCGGCACCGCAGCCTGCATGGCATTGCCGCGAATGCGCAGCAGCCGAGCGGTATCGGCCAGGGAGAATGTGCCGGCAGCGCAGAGCGCGGAATATTCGCCAAGCGAGTGACCGGCCACGTAGGACACCCTGTCCTTGAGGGAGAGACCGCCCTTTTCCATCACCCGCATCGCGGCGATGGAAACGGCCATAAGCGCAGGCTGCGCATTGGCCGTGAGTGTCAGTTCGTCCTCCGGGCCTTCCCACATGACCTTGGAAAGCTTCTGGCTAAGCGCGTCATCGACCTCCTGGAACACGTCCCGCGCTTCAGGAAATGCATCGGCCAGATCGCGCCCCATGCCGACAGCCTGACTTCCCTGACCTGGAAAGGTGAAAGCGATGCTCATCGCCAAATCTCCGGTATTCGTCCTTATCGGGCGCATCTGGTGACGCAACACAACCGGCGCGTCAAGCTTTTTGGGCGTTTTCGGCATCCGGCGTCCGATGACATGAAAACTCCATAATTGAAGAGAGATGTATCGCTGCTCCGCCCCACTTCCGGTGGCGTGTATGGGTATTTTTCAGACATGTCTTTTGAATCAGAAGAGCCGCGACCGCAGGAAATTGCGCCTCGTCGCAGGCTGACGCTTGCGCAGGTTGTCGGCTTTGTTTCCGTAACCCTCTTTATTTCCACGGAGGTGGCCGCCGCTTCGGCCGCGGGCATCTGGGGGCTCTCCGGACTGCTGCACCTTCAGCCCCTCGGCGAGATCATTCTGACGGCGATCGTCGGCATTCCGGCGCTCTTTGCGATGGTGCGCTGCGGGCAACTCGCCTTCGCAGCGGAGACCGACCCCGAAAACAACTGATCCGGTCACGGGAAACGAAAACGTCCGGCATGTCAGGAAATGTCAGCGAGCGAGCGAGCGCGCTGGCAAGCGGGCTGCATATTGCCTATATGTGCGCGGCCTGCCAAAGCCCCCGACATGACGGACTTTTCCCATGACGACAGCTCTTTCCATCAAAGACCTTTCAAAGACCTATGACACCGGCCTGACGGCCCTGAATTCGGTCGATCTCGACATCAAGCGCGGGGAGATACTCGCCCTGCTCGGCCCGAACGGGGCCGGTAAAACGACAATGATCTCCATCATCTGCGGTCTGGTGAAACCCACCACCGGCACGGTGACGGTAGAGGGCAACGATATTGTCCAGAACTACCGCCAGGCGCGCCAGCTCATCGGTCTGGTGCCGCAGGAGCTGCACACCGAAACCTTCGAGACGGTCTGGGCGACGGTCAGCTACAGCCGCGGCCTTTTCGGCAAGAAGCCGGCGCCGGCGCTGGTCGAACAGATCCTGCGCGACCTCTCGCTCTACGACAAGAAGGACAGCCAGATCATGGCGCTCTCGGGCGGCATGAAACGGCGCGTGATGATCGCCAAGGCTCTCGCACATGAACCGCGCATCCTGTTCCTCGACGAGCCGACGGCAGGCGTCGACGTGGAACTGCGCAAGGATATGTGGCGGCTGGTCAAGCGCCTGCGCGACACGGGCGTCACCATCATCCTGACAACGCATTATATCGAAGAGGCGGAAGAGATCGCCGACCGCGTGGGCGTCATCAACAGGGGCCGGCTGCTTCTGGTCGAAGAAAAGGCCGAGCTGATGCGCAAACTCGGACAGAAGCAGCTTACGCTCGACCTGCAGAAGCCGCTGGAACATCTGCCGGACCAGCTTTCCGAATATGACCTGGAGCTCGCCGATGGCGGCGAGCGGGTGATTTATCACTATGACACACAGGCGAAGCGAACGGGCATTGCGTCCCTGCTTTCGGCGCTGAGCGAAGCCGGGATCACCGTCAAGGATCTCGACACGGAGCAACGCTCGCTCGAAGACATTTTCGTGAGCCTCGTGGTGGAGGAAAACCAGTGAATTTCGAAGCCGTCAAATCCATCTATCTCTTCGAGATGGCGCGCATGAAACGCACGCTTCTGCAAAGCGTGATTTCGCCCGTGCTCTCCACCTCGCTTTATTTCATCGTCTTCGGCGCGGCCATCGGCTCGCGCATCGAGGAGATCGACGGCGTCCAGTATGGCGCCTTCATCGTTCCCGGGCTGATGATGCTGACGCTGTTGCAGAACTCCATCTCCAACGCATCGTTCGGCATCTATTTTCCAAAGTTCATCGGCACGATTTACGAGGTCCTCTCCGCGCCGATCTCCTTTTTCGAGATCGTGCTTGGCTATGTGGGGGCGGCGGCAACCAAGTCGCTGATCCTGGGCCTGATAATCCTGGCAACGGCGCATCTCTTCGTCCCCATAGAGATAAGACATCCCTTCTGGATGCTGTTCTTTCTGGTGATGACGGCGATTACCTTCAGCCTGTTCGGCTTCATCATCGGCATCTGGGCCGACAATTTTGAAAAACTTCAGCTGATACCGCTTCTGGTGATCACGCCGCTCGTCTTCCTTGGCGGCTCGTTCTACTCCATCGAGATGCTGCCGGAATTCTGGCAGAAGGTGACGCTTGCCAACCCGGTGCTTTACCTCATCAGCGGCTTCCGCTGGAGCTTCTATGAGACTGCGGATGTGGGGATCGGCGTGAGCATCGCCATGATCACCTTCTTCCTTGCGCTTTGCCTTGGCGCCATCTGGTGGATTTTCAAGACCGGTTACAAGCTCAAGACGTGAACGCTAAAGCGCGTCGCGATCTTTCAGATTCGCTCTGTGCGCTTTAGGTTCTTGATTTGACGCATGTCTCCCGAAACCGGTGCCCACTTTCGGGAGACATGCGTTAACGCAGGGTCTTCAGGTAGTCCTTGAATTCCCTGCCAGCCTCTGGCGCAAAGCGGTCGCCAGTTTCGGCGACCGTCAGCAGCCGATCGATGCGAAAGTTGCGAAAGTCGTCGCGCTCCTCGCACCAGGCCGTCAAAAGCCAGACATTGTCGAACGCGGTCAGTCCCAACGGGCGGACCCTGCGCGTGCTCTGCCTCTCCTTCAGGTCGAGATAGACGATTTCAAGACGCCGGCGCCCGCGTACCGCACGGCGAAGAGCAGCGAGATGGCGTTGTGCATCCGACGCCCTTGAATATGCGATCATGTCCCCTTGCCGCACACGCCCATGCTGACCGTCGGGTGCTATTGCATCAACCTTTGCGGCCACGCGGGCGGCAGCCTGCTTCAGATCGCCATCGCCGCGCGCTGAAATCAACTGCATGCCAAGCGTGATCGCGTCGAGCTCATCGGCGTCGAAGTGCAGGGGAGGCAGGAAATAGCCGCGCTCGATCTGATAGCCGACACCGCCCTCGCCCCGGATGGGAGCCCCCATGGACTGAAGCGTGGCGATGTCGCGGTAGAGGGTGCGGACCGAGACACCCAGCGTCTCGGCCAATCGAGCAGCGCTGACCGGCTGGCGGTGCATCCGCAATTGTTCAAGCAATCCGAAAAGTCGTGATGCGCGCATGCTCCACCCTGACAGAAACTGTCAATCCTTCGGGATAGCTACGGCACGTCGGCCTGTTCGGCAAGCCCGACCGCAGCCGCTGCCCCTATGAAGAGGAAAACAGTCAATGTTGAGAAAATCCGAAGGCCCTGTGAGGGTGATGGGCTTTGCCCGATACCAAAAGCGCGCGGACGTTGAAGCGGCCCGCCTGATCGACGCCGCGCTGGCCTGGCAGGAAACCTTTCTGCGCCCGATGGACGGCATCCTCCTTCATGCGTTTCTCGGCAATCTGAACGGCGGTTTTGCCGACATCATTCTGGCCCGTGACGACCAGAGCTTCGAGGGGATGCTCAAAGCCTATGACGACGCAGAAAGCGCGAAGACGTTCATGGCATTGCTGGAGCCCGGCACCGTCCGGCTGTCGCGCAACCAGATACTGAAGCAGATCGCATCCCCGCCGGACGCTTTTTCCTGCGTTGAATTCGGGACCTTCAAGATCGCTGACGGCAGCAATGCGAGTGAGCAGGACGTGCTCGCGATTTCGGAACGGATCGAAAGCGAATATCTCGGCCAATCCGACAATACGAGGCTCCATTACATCGGGCGAGATGCGGAAAACCGCTTTTGCGAGGTCACTTTCGGACGTTCGCTGGGCGAAACAAAACGCATGTGCGAGGGCTATGTCGGGCACCCGGTCTGCCAGCCGCTTCTCGATCTGTGCGACCCCGCCAGCCTGGACCTTGATTTCTGGTACCTGCTCGCCTGAAACCGTCGCCTTGCATCTTCGCTGAAAACCTGTATAAGCGCGCGATCTGCCGGTCTCAGCTGGGGGCTGAACGGAGGGCCGTGCGCTTTTCTCGATTTCGTGAAGCGTGCGTTGTGAAGACAGGTTCTTCCGCCTCCCGTGTCTCCGCTCTCGACCGTCCAACGCGCTTTTCTTCGGCCCCTCGGGGACAAGACTAGTCGCAGAGGCTTAGCCGCTGGCCGGTGGATGGAAACGAAGAAAGGCAAGACAATGGCACTTTACGAACACGTGTTCCTTGCCCGGCAGGATCTCTCGCAGCAGCAGATCGATGCCCTTGTGGAACAGTACAAGGGTGTGATCGAGGCTGGTGGCGGCTCCGTTGGTCGGGTTGAAAACTGGGGGCAGAAGTCCCTCGCCTACCGGATCAAGAAGAACCGCAAGGCTTACTTCACCCTCATGGACATCGACGCTCCGGCTGCGGCCGTAAAGGAAGTCGAGCGCCAGATGGGCCTGTCGGAAGACATTCTGCGCTTCATGACCATTCGTGTCGACGCGCATGAGGAAGGCCCTTCCGCGATGATGCAGCGCCGCGACGACCGTGGTCCGCGCCGCGACGACCGTGGCCCGCGCCGTGACGACCGTGGCCCGCGTGGCCCGCGCCGCGATCATGACCGCGACAGCAACAAGGAAGGCTCCGAATAATGGTCGACATCAACCAGATCCCGACGCGGCGTCCTTTCCACCGCCGCCGCAAGACCTGCCCGTTCTCCGGCGCCAATGCACCGAAGATCGACTACAAGGACGTGAAGCTCCTGCAGCGCTATATTTCCGAGCGCGGCAAGATCGTTCCCTCCCGCATCACGGCAGTCAGCCAGAAGAAGCAGCGCGAACTGGCCAAGGCCATCAAGCGCGCCCGTTTCCTGGGCCTTCTGCCCTACGTGGTGAAGTAAGAATTTCGGCGCGGGCGGCTTTCCGCCCGCCCCCTCCCCGCGGCGGGCGCGGATGAGGTTTCTTCAAATCCCGAGTTGGGGCCGATGCCCCTAACTGCCGCCATGGGCAGGACAGCGACTTTCATGCCGCACAGCGGCATTCCCGTTTCTGACCTGCCTTTATGAAATTCCGGCGCAAAGCGCCGATGACAAAGGACAGAAACGATGGACGTTATTCTCCTTGAACGTATCGCCAAGCTCGGCCAGATGGGCGACGTGGTGAAGGTCAAAGACGGCTACGCACGCAACTTCCTGCTGCCCAGGGGCAAGGCTCTGCGCGCGAACGAAGCCAACCGCAAGAAATTCGAGAGCCAGCGCGTCGAGCTCGAAGCGCGCAATCTGGAACAGAAGAAGGAAGCCGAGGCTGTTGCAGAGAAGCTCGACGGCAAGTCCTTCGTCGTCGTTCGCTCCGCCGCCGAGACCGGTCAGCTCTACGGTTCGGTCGCCACGCGCGATATCGTTGAGATTCTGGCCGATGAAGGCTTCAAGATCGGCCGCAGCCAGGTCGAGCTCAACCAGCCGATCAAGACCATTGGCCTGATCAATGTCGCCATCGCGCTTCACCCGGAAGTCGAGGTCACCGTGACGCTCAACGTTGCGCGTTCGAGCGACGAGGCCGAGCGCCAGGCACGCGGCGAGACGCTGGATTCTGCGGAAGCCATTTACGGCGAGGACATCAACGACAGCGCGCGTCCGGACGAGTTCTTCGATCCGGAAGCCGAGTATGAGGATGTCGAAGCAGCCTCCGACGAGGCGGCTGCCGAAGAGACCGACGAGAACGCGTAATTCACACGCAACCTGGTTCAGACCGCCTCAGCGCTTCAGAGAATCGATGAGGCGGTCCGGGCCAGCTGTCTGTTTTCATGCAGTTCCGAACGGAAAACCGGTTTCCACTCTTCCTGGAATTGCTCTCAAAGCCGGGCACGCGCCCGGCTTCAGACTGCTGACAAACCCCTGGCATTTGCCGGGGGTTTTTGATTCACTGGGTCATGTTGAAGACACCGGCCCCCGAACAGACAGCGCTCGAGATG